>JAIVHR010000342.1 GCA_020200935.1 Sphingomonadales bacterium | reverse complement strand
GTTCCTGGTCGGCGCGGTCTATGGCGCGATGGTGGCGATCAGCCTGATCAACACCTCCTCGATGCTCGCCGATGTCGTCGACGACAGCGAGGTCGAGATCGGGCGGCAGAGTTCGGGCACCTTCTTCTCGGCCTCGAGCTTCATGCAGCAATGTTCGAACGCGCTGGGCATCTTCGTCGCCGGCCAGGTGCTCGCACTCTCGCAATTCCCCGAAAATGCCGATCCCGACACGATTCCCGAGGCCGCCGTCGACAGCCTCGTCATCCATTATATCCCCTTCTCGATCGGGCTGTGGACGATCGGCGCGCTGATCCTGATTTTCTACCCGATCACCCGCGCGCGGCATGAGGGCAACCTCGAGATATTGAAGGCGCGCGAAGCCGAGGCGCGCGACACCGAATTGCGCGACGCGGCGATAGGGGCCCCGGCACGATGAGCGACCCGACCTCTCGCTGCCACGAGCAAGGCTGTCAGCGCTCCTGCGAAAGCAGGAGCCCAGAGCCGCAAGCGACGTGTTCAGCCGCCCTGGGCTCCTGCCTTCGCAGGAGCACACCATTATGAAATTGTATGGAGAACGCCCTCGCGCTCGCGCAATTGTCACGGAGGCGATCGAATGAGCGAAATCGTCTGGAGCTACGCGACGATGTGGGAATCGATCGCCGGGGCGCAGCCCGATGCGCCGGTGGTGATCCAGGGCGAGGAGGAGATGAGCTGGGGCGAGTTCGACCGGCAGGCGGACGCGCTGGCGGGTTGGCTGATCGGCGAAGGGCTGACGCGGCAATCGAAGCTCGCCGCCTACATGCCCAACCGGGCCGAATATCTCGTCGTCTATTACGCCGGTTTCAAGGCCGGCTTCGCGCCGCTCAACATCAATTATCGCTACACCTCGTCAGAGCTCGAATATCTGATCGACAATGCCGATGCCGAGGCGGTGGTGTTCGACGTCCAATATGCGGAAACGATTCAAGCGGTCCGCGACCGGCTCGATACGGTCAGGCGCTGGATCGCCGTCGGCGCCGGGGAGGCGGACTGCCCCGACTGGGCCG
>JAIVHR010000049.1 GCA_020200935.1 Sphingomonadales bacterium | reverse complement strand
AGCCAGAGGGCGAGCGCGAAGACCAGCGCGGCAACGCCCAGCATGACGAAATTCTTGGTCCGGTTCTCATACATCGACCACATGAAGAGCAGCATGACGACGATCATCATCGCGCCCATCACGAAGGCCATCCAGAAGCGCGTCTCGCTCCAGAAGACATGGTCGATCGAATAGGTATTGAGATACGTCATCAGGAACATGATGACGGTCGCGGTGCCGACCATCGCCATGAAGCGGATGTAGTTGCCGCCCTGCTTCGAATGGGTCCCATGCTTTTCTGGCGCCATCGATCGCCTCCTTGTGTCGGACCGCCTATAGCATCGCCGGCTTGATCAGCATCCAGATCGCCATCGCGATCATCATCAGATTCTCGGTCAGCGAGACGAAGCCGAGCGGCACGTTGCTGTCGCCGCCGACGCAGGCGCATTTGAGTTCGCGCTTGTCGATATAGACCGCCTTGAAGACGCTGACCGCGCCGATCGTGCCGATGAAGAGGGCGACCGGGATCGACAGCCACATCGCGACGCCGGCGATCATCAATAGGCCGGCGAGCCCCTCGCCGAACGGATAGAGATAGCCATAGGGTACCCAGCGCCGCGCCAGCAGGTCGTAATTGAGAAACATCGTCGAGAAGCTCTCGATATCGCGCAGCTTCAAATAGGCGAGTCCGCACATCGAGAAGGCGATGAACCATTCGGCGGTGAGGATCGAGAGCCACTGGCCCTCGGCGACATAGGCGGCGGCGAGCGCCATCAGCAAGGTCATCGCGAACAGTGCGATCACCGGCCGGTAGCTGGTCGCGTCGGGGTCCTTCGGCTGTTTGCCGAAATGGATGCGCAGATCGTCATAGCCGCCGATGCGCTCGCCGCCGATAACCGTCTGCGGCGTCGTCTCGACGCCATGCTTCTGTTTGAAGGCGTCGGTTTCCGCGCGCGTCTCGAGGTGATGGTCCGCGACTTCATATCCCTCGCGTTCGAGCAGATATTTGGACTTGATGCCGTAGGGGCAGACATGTTCGGGCATGACCATGCGATAGAGCTCGGCGGTCTTGGTCGAAGTTTGGATGTCATTCATCGCGAATTTCCCATTTGGTGCTTGATACTATACTGGGGGAGGGTATATCCCGCGTCAACCGCCAAAAGGGAAACGCATCCGACATGAGCAAGTTCACCCGCGAAATCGCGCGCATGCACCGCATCGAGGGGCAGGCGCGCGGGATCGCCAGGATGATGGAGGAGGAGCGCTATTGCAGGTGCTCGCCCATCATGCCGATCACTGCGTCGCCGAGGCGATCGAGAGCGGCGATGCCGGCGCCCAGCGCGAGAAATTCGCCGAGCTGATCGATCTGTTCGGCAAGCTCGGCCGGTAGAGAAGATAGCATGCCATCGACAATCGACCGCCGAGGATTGCTGTCGGGCGCGCTCGCGCTGGGCGGCGGGCTTGCCGCCTCGAGCCTGCTGCCCGGCTGGGCGCGCGCACAGAGCCACGGTCATCATCGGCCGATGGCCGCGGCGAGCCCCGGTGTTCTTTCGGGCGAGGAGATCGCGCTCACGATCGGCGAGACTCGCTTCACCGTCGGCGGCCGCACCGGCCATGCGATCACCGTCAACGGCACGCTTCCGGCACCGCTGATCCGGCTCCGCGAGGGGCAGAATCTGCGCATCGCCGTCACCAACCATCTCGATGCCGACAGCTCGATCCACTGGCACGGGCTGCTGCTGCCTTTCGAGATGGACGGCGTACCCGGCGTCTCCTTCCCCGGCATCCGCCCGCACGAGACCTTCACCTACGAGTTCCCGGTCCGCCAGGCCGGCACCTATTGGTATCACAGCCATTCGGATATGCAGGAGGCGATGGGGCATTACGGGCCGATCGTCATCGATCCGGCGCATCGCGATCCGGTGGCTTACGACCGCGAGCATGTGCTGGTGCTCTCCGACTGGAGCTTCATGCATCCGCACACCATCCTGCGGAAGCTCAAGCAAAGCCCCGACTATTTCAACCGCCAGCAGAATACGCTGTTCGACGGGCGCGAGATGAGCGCCGAGGAGCGGCTGATGTGGGGCGGGATGCGGATGATGCCGTCGGACATCGCCGACGTCACCGGCGCGACCTACAGCTATCTCGTCAACGGCCACGGGCCCCGGGAGAACTGGACCGGGCTGTTCGAGCCCGGCGAGCGGGTGCGGCTGCGGATCATCAACGCCTCGGCGATGAGCAACTTCAATATCCGCATCCCGGATCTGCCGATGATTGTGGTCAATGCCGACGGCGAGAATGTCCGCCCGGTCGAGACCGACGAATTGCAGATCGGCGTCGCCGAGACCTATGACGTCATCGTCACCCCGACCGAGAATCGCGCCTACGGTTTTATCGCCGAGAGCATCGACCGTTCGGGGCTGACCCGCGCGACGCTGGCCCCGCGCCCCGGCATGACGGCGCCGGTGCCGCCGCTGCGCGAGCGCCCGACCTTGACGATGCGCGACATGGGCATGGCGATGGCGGGCGGCCATGCGGAGCATGGTAGTACCGGCGGCGGCATGGATCACGGCGAGATGGACATGCGCGACGGCGACAACGCGCCGCAGGTCGCGCTGACCCCCGGCGTCGAGATGATCGCACCGATGCCGGCCGAGCGGATCGGCGACCGCGGCCTCGGTCTCGAAGAGGTCGACCACCGCGTCCTCGTCTATACCGATCTCGAGGCGCTCGCGCCCAACCCCGATCCGCGCCCGCCGAGCCGCGATCTCGAGATCCACCTGACCGGCAATATGGAACGCTATATGTGGGGTTTCGACGGCCGGAAATTCTCCGAGATCGTCGAACCGATCCGCTTCGCGCGGAACGAGCGAGTGCGGGTCAAGCTCGTCAACGACACGATGATGACCCACCCGATCCATTTGCACGGCCATTTTTTCGAGCTGGTCAACGGCCATCCCGGCCGCCAGCCGCGCAAGCACACCGTCAATGTGCTCCCCGGCGGCTTCATCCGCTTCGATCTGACCGCCGACGCGCCGGGCGACTGGGCCTTCCACTGCCACCTGCTGATGCACATGCATGCCGGCATGTTCAACGTCGTCACCGTGCGCCCGATGGAGGGGGAGGCGGCTTGATGCGTTTGTCTCCCCACCGCCGTCATTCCCGCGAAGGCGGGAATCCATGGCGCCGGACTGTTCCATGGATTCCCGTCTTCGCGGGAATGACGATGGTATTCTGGGCCGTCCCGCTCCAGGCGCAGCATGTCGGCCACCAGACGGAGGAGCCCGCCGACCCGCATTCCGGTCACCAGATGGAAGAACCCACCGACCCCCATGCGGGCCATGCCATGCCGGACGCGCCCGCCGACATACCAGCCCCGCAATCCGCCCCGCCGCCCGAAGCCTTCGCCGGCCCCGAGCACGCGGCCGATAGGCTCTTCCCGCCCGCCGATATGTCCGCGGCGCGCGAGCAGATGCGGCGCGAGCATGGCGGCATGACGACCCGCAAATTCATGCTCGACCGGCTCGAGGCGCGGATCGGCGGGGGCGAGGACGGCTATGTCTGGGAGGCGAACGGCTGGCTCGGCGGCGATATCGACAAGCTCTGGATCAAGAGCGAAGGAGAAGGCGCGTTCGGTGGCGCGCTCGAGGAGGCCGAGTTCCAGGCGCTCTGGAGCCACGCCATCGGACCCTGGTTCGATCTCCAGCTCGGCGCGCGCTACGATCTGCGTCCGCATACTGTTCTTGATGGGCCCGATCGCGCCCACCTCGTCGCCGGCATCCAGGGCCTCGCCCCCTATTTCTTCGAGATCGACGCCGCCGCCTTCCTTTCCGACGAGGGCGACCTCACCGCACGCTTCGAGGCCGAATATGATCAGCGGCTGACCCAGCGGCTGATCCTCCAGCCGCGGATCGAGGCCGGCTTCGCCGCGCGGGACATGCCCGAACTCGGCATCGGCGCCGGGCTCGGCGAGATTGAGGCCGGGTTGCGGCTGCGCTACGAGATCGTTCCCGAATTTGCGCCCTATATCGGCCTCGAATGGCAGCGCGACATCGGCGACACGGCCGATTACACCCGCGCCGCCGGCGGCGATCCCGATCGCTGGCTGTTCCTCGCGGGCCTGCGCGCCTGGTTCTGACTGAAGGAAGCTTTTCGATGTTCGACAGACCGATCCCCCGCCGTTCCTTCCTCGCCGCCCTGCCGGTCGCGCTCGTCGCCTGCTCGGGCGGCGGCGGCGAATCGCGGGCGGTGGCCGCATCGCCGCCAAGTCTGCGCGTCTTCAAGTCGCCGAGCTGCGGCTGCTGCAACGCCTGGATCGATCATCTGCGCGAGGCCGGATTCGAGATCGAAGCGACCGATGTCGCCGACACCACGCCGATCGCCCGGCGCCTCGGCGTCCCCGATTCGCTGCGGTCCTGTCACACCGCCGAGATCGACGGATACGCGATCGAGGGCCATGTCCCCGCCGCCGATATCCGCCGGTTGCTCGCCGAACGCCCCGATGCCGCAGGGCTTGCGGTGCCCGGCATGCCGGTCGGGTCGCCGGGCATGGAGATCGGCGAACGCCGCGATCCCTACCAGGTGCTGCTGATTTCTCGCGACGGCAGCGCAAGTCGGGTCTTCTCGCAATATTGACGGCGCTGTGCGCCCGCCCTCGGGCCACGGGCCTTGCGCGAGGCGGGCCGATACGGCAGGCGACGCTCGCCATGTCGCTTTCCGACCAAACCCCCGACCAGCTGCTGGAGATTTTCCGCAGCCAGCGCCGCAATGCGCAGCTCGCCCTCTATGTCGGCGCGAAGCTCGACGAGGCGGGTCGCGAGGAGGAAGCGGTCGCCATCTGGTCGCTCGGAGACGACATCAATCCGGGGCTCCGGCAGGCCAAGGACGATCCGCAGGCGCCGGCGGAGATGCGCGCCCATTCGGCGCGCGCGGACGAAGTCTTCCGCCGTTTTTTCTCCGATCTTCATCGGCGAACGGTAGAGGAATTCGGTGCAAGGGAAGGCGCCGACGTTTCGCGGGTCCGCAACGCCGTCTGGAGCATGACGCATGATGCCGACTTTGCCTTTCAGGCGCCGATGCAGCAGCCGACGGTCTTCTACATGCCCGATCTGCCGGCTTCGCCTTCGATCCCGCGCTCCGAGCTTCGCTGGGCGGCGGCGATCGAAGCGGCCTGGCACGATATCCGCAGGGAATATGAGCAGGCGGCGCGCGATACGCGGATGATGGAACCCTATGTGCCGGCCGATATCCCGGCTCCCGAATGGCAGAAGCTCAGCGGTACGCTCGACTGGTCGGCGATCTATCTGTTCGAAAAATCGAGGCCGACCGGGCTCGAGAAGCACTTTCCGAAAACGATGGCGGCCTTCGAAACCGCCGATCTGGTGCGCGTCGACGGCAACCCGATGGAGATTTTCTTTTCGCGGCTGACTCCAGGCGCGCATATCCCGCCGCATCACGGCCTGACCAACACGCGGCTGACCGTCCACCTGCCTTTGATCGTGCCCGATGATTGCGCAATCCGCGTCGGCGAGAGCGAGTTTCACTGGACCGAGGGCGAGATCCTCGCTTTCGACGACAGTTACGAGCACGAAGCCTGGAACCGGTCGGATCGCGACCGGGTGGTGCTGATCTTCGAGACCCACCATCCCGATCTTTCCGAGGCCGAGAAGCGCGCCATCGAACACGCCTACACCGCGCGTCAGAAATGGCTCGACAGGCGCGAGACATTGCTCGGGCTCTGATCGCGCGGCGGCGCCAATCTTGCCTTTCCGCCCGTTTCCGCCCACATCCGCCCCGACCATGAGCGCCACCGTCACCCCGATCCGCGGCAAGCCGGAACCCTCGCTCGAGCCGATCATCGCGCTCGTCGCTTCCGACATGAACCGGGTCAACCAGGTGATCCTCGATCGCATGCAGTCGCAGGTCCATCTGATCC
>JAIVHR010000048.1 GCA_020200935.1 Sphingomonadales bacterium | reverse complement strand
GCACCCTGGCGATCACCGGTGTCGGCATCTACTGGCTGCATGCGGGCTTCGCCGGCTTCCATTCGAAGGACGCGATTATCGAGGCAGCCTTCGCCAGCGGCACCACCATGGGCGGGCTCGGCTTTTTCGTCGCCGTTTTCGCGGCTTTGCTGACGAGCTTCTACAGCTGGCGGCTGATCTTCATGACCTTCTTCGGCAAGCCCCGCTGGGCGGCCTCGGGCCATATCCGGCATGCGATTCACGGCGACGCGCACGACCATCCCGACGACGAGCATGCCGGCCACTCGCCCGATCCGCACGAGGCCTCGCAGGCCGACGCCGCAACGGGCACCGGCGGCTATCGTCCGCATGAGAGCGGCTGGACGATGCTCGTCCCGCTCGGCCTGCTGGCGCTCGGATCGATCTTCGCCGGCTGGCTGTTCACCCATGCCTTCATCGACAGCGAGAGCTTCTGGGCCGGCAGCATCGCCTATGACGAGCATCTGATCCACGAGCTCCACGGTGTGCCGCTCTGGGTGAAGCTCTCG
Organism: Sphingomonadales bacterium; assembly: GCA_020200935.1. Classification (GTDB taxonomy): domain Bacteria; phylum Pseudomonadota; class Alphaproteobacteria; order Sphingomonadales; family Sphingomonadaceae; genus Parasphingopyxis. Next base: position 7,756 of record JAIVHR010000048.1, on the reverse strand, counting down.
GCGACCGCCGCGATGCTCGCCGGGCTCGCTATCGCCTGGCTCGCCTATATTCGCCATAGCGACTGGCCCGCGCGCTTCGCCGGACAGTTCGGCGTGCTCTATCGGTTCCTGCTGAACAAATGGTATTTCGACGAGATCTACAACGCGATCTTCGTCAGGCCGGCCTTCGCGATCGGCCGGATCTTCTGGCTCGGCGGCGACAAGGGCATCATCGACCGTTTCGGCCCCGACGGCGTGTCGCGGCTGGTTGCCGAGGGATCGGGCATCGCCCGGCGGTTCCAGTCGGGCTATCTCTACACCTACGCGCTGGTGATGCTGATCGGCATCGCCGCGGCGGCGACCTGGGCGATGACGCGATGAGGGAGGTGTTTCCTCGTCATTCCGGCGAAAGCCGGAATCTCAGGCAGCTTGCAGAACCGTTCTGCCAGGCGGATGGAGATCCCGGCTTTCGCCGGGATGACGGTCTGTGGGGACCGTCATGACCGGCTTCCCCATCCTCTCGATCATGATCGCGCTGCCGCTGGCCGGCGCGCTGATCGCTTTGTTCATGCCCGGCGACGAGGCGCGGCGGGCGCAGGCGGCGCGGGTCATCGCGCTCGCCGCCACGCTCGCTACCTTCGCGCTCGGCATCCTGCTCTGGGCGAGCTACGAGATCGGCGGGCCGCAATGGCAGTTCACCGAATATGCGCCGGTCTTCGGGCGCTTCGCCTGGGCGCTCGGGATAGACGGCATCGCGCTGATGCTGATCATGCTCTCGGTCTTCCTGATGCCGATCTGCGTGCTTGCGAGCTGGAAGGCGATCCGGACCCGCGTCCCCGAATATATGGCCGCCTTCCTGTTCATGGAGACGCTGATGATCGGCGTCTTCACCGCGCAGGATCTGTTCCTCTTCTACATCTTCTTCGAGGGTGGGCTGATCCCGATGTATCTGATCATCGGCATCTGGGGCGGCGCCGAGCGCATCTATGCGAGCTACAAATTCTTCCTCTACACCCTGCTCGGATCGGTGCTGATGCTGATCGCGATGCTCTGGATGGTGCAGCAGGCCGGCACCACCAGCATCCCGGCGCTGATGAATCACGATTTCCCCGCTGGCGCCCAGACCTGGCTCTGGCTCGCCTTCTTCGCCAGCTTCGCGGTCAAGATGCCGATGTGGCCGGTCCATACCTGGCTCCCCGACGCCCACGTCCAGGCGCCGACCGCCGGCTCGGTGATCCTCGCCGGGGTGCTGCTCAAGATGGGCGGCTACGGCTTCATCCGCTTCTCGTTGCCGATGTTCCCCGAGGCGAGCGCCCAGCTCGTCTGGGTGATCTTCACCCTGTCGATGGTCGCGGTCGTCTACACTTCGCTCGTCGCGCTGGTGCAGCGCGACATGAAGAAGCTCATCGCCTACAGCTCGGTCGCGCATATGGCCTTCGTCACCGTCGGGCTGTTCGCCTTCAACCGCCAGGGGATCGAGGGCGCGATGATCGTCATGCTCTCGCACGGCCTCGTTTCGGGCGCGCTGTTCCTGTGCGTCGGGGTGATCTACGACCGGCTCCATACCCGCGAGATCGATCGCTATGGCGGGCTTTCGGACAATATGCCGCGCTATGCGCTGCTCTTCATGCTGTTCACCATGGCCTCGGTCGGGCTGCCGGGGACGAGCGGATTTGTCGGCGAATTCCTCGCGCTGGTCGGCGCCTACGAAGCGAACAGCTGGGTAGCCTTCGTCTGCACCACCGGCATCATCCTCGCGGCGGCATACATGCTCTATCTCTATTGGCGGATCTGCTTCGGCACGCTCGACAAGCCCGAGGTCGCCAAGATGCCCGATCTCAGCCTGCGCGAGATCGCCACGCTCGGCCCGATCGCCGCCGTCGTGCTGTGGATGGGCGTCTATCCCGAAAGCTTCCTCGCCCCGATCCGCGACGATGTCGGCGTCTTGCTGACCCGCATCGAACGCGCCGATCCGCCCGGCGATGCGCAGCTGGTGATGGGCGCCGGCGCCGCGCTCGAGGCGGCGCACGATGAGGGGGCGCATTGATGGCGTTTCTCAAGCCCTGTCCTCCCGCGATTTGTCACCCCGGACTTGATCCGAGGCCCAGGGCGGCTGGCGATGTCGCTTGCGGCTCTGGATGCCGGATCAAGTCCGGCATGACGGAAGAGTCCGGCATGACGGAAAAGGAAGCCTGATGGACTGGACGACCATCCTCGCCGTCGCGCCCGAGCTGATCCTGACCTTGGGCGGCACCGATCTGCTGCTCGTCTGCGCCTTCGGCAAGCAGTACAGGATCGGCCGCCGCGTCTCGATCTATGCGGTACTGCTGCTGGTGGCCTGCGGTCTGTCGCTGCTCGGGCCGGCCGGCAATGCCGGCTCGGTCTGGGGCGGGCTTTACAATGCCGATGCTTTCGCCGCCTTCTCCAAGGTGCTGATCTACGCCACCGCGGCGGTCTCGATCCTGATGGCGATCCGCTTTTTCGAGCGCGCCGGCGAGATGCAGCCCGAATATCCGGTGCTCATCCTGTTCGCCGCGCTGGGCATGGGCTTCATGGTCTCGGCGGGCGATCTGATGACGCTCTATATCGGCCTCGAGATCCAGAGCCTCGCCGCCTATGTCATGGCGAGTTTCATGCGCCGCGACACGCGCTCGGCCGAGGCGGGGCTCAAATATTTCGTCCTCGGCGCGCTGGCCAGCGGCATCCTGCTTTACGGCGTATCGCTGCTTTACGGCTTCACCGGCACCACCTCTTTCGACGGCATCGCCGCCGCGATGGCCGAGGACATGTCGACCGGCGAATTGTTCGGCCTCGTCTTCGTCCTCGCCGGCCTCGCCTTCAAGATCAGCGCGGTGCCCTTCCATATGTGGACGCCCGACGTTTACGAGGGCGCGCCGACCCCGGTCACCGCCTTCTTCGCCTCGGCGCCCAAGATCGCCGCCGTCGCGCTGTCGGTCCGCGTCGTCATCGATGCGATGGGCCCGGCGACGGAGGACTGGCAGCAGATCGTCATCTTCGTCGCTTTGGCCTCGATCATCCTCGGCGCGGTCGCGGCGATCGGCCAATCGAACATCAAGCGCCTGCTCGCCTACAGCTCGATCAACAATATCGGTTTCGCGCTGATCGGCGTCGCCGCGGCGACCGAGGCCGGGGTCGCGGCGACGATGAGCTATATGGCGATCTATGTCGTGATGACGCTCGGTGCCTTCCTTTGCGTCCTCCAGATGCGCGCCGCCGACGGCAAGCCGGTCGAGACCATCGAGAGCCTGTCGGGCCTGTCACGCACCCAGCCCTGGCTCGCCGCGGCGCTCGCCGTCTTCATGTTCTCGCTGGCCGGCATCCCGCCGCTGCTCGGTTTCTGGGCCAAGTTCCTGGTATTCGACGCCGCCGTCGCCGCGGGGCTGTTCTCGCTCGCCGTCGCCGGCATCGCATTGAGCGTGATCGGCGCCTATTATTATCTCAAGATCATCAAGACGATGTATTTCGACGATGCGGCGCCCGCCTATGCGCCGGCCGACAGCCGGATCGAGAACGGCTTGATCGTGGCGAGCGCGCTCGCCGTCTCGCCGCTCGGCTATCTGCTGCTGCCCCTGCTCGCGCTGACCTCGGGCAATGCCGCCGCGGCTTTGTTCTGACGCAATGCGTCACCCCAGCGAAGGCTGGGGTCTATCCCGTGTAAGCCTGCTCATGGCGTCGAGACGGGATAGATTCCAGCCTGCGCTGGAATGACGACAGGTATCAAATGAGGCGTAGCGATTAGCCGAAGCGACATCATCACCATCGCCGAAACCGGCTCGACCAACGACGACCTCAAGGAACTGGCGCGCGAGGGCGCGGCCGAGGGCCTGTGGCTTCGCGCCGAACGCCAGACCAGGGGGAAGGGTCGGCGGGGCCGCAGCTGGGATTCGCCGGCCGGCAACCTCTATGCGAGCACGCTGGTGCGGTTGCGCGAGCGGCTCGACCGCCCGGCCACCGACCTCGCCGCGCGCATCCGCCCGCCGGCTCCCGACATGTTCCTTCAGGACCTGGCCGCGATCTTCGCCCGGCATTTCGCCGATTGGCGTTCGCAGGGAATCGAGCCGATCCGCGCCGCCTGGCTCGAGCGCGCGCATCCCGAGGGCACCGAGCTCAGCATCCATGAAGGCAACGGCGCGACCATCGTCGGTCTTTTCGACGGCCTTGCCGAGGATGGAGCGCTCATGCTGCGCTTGGCGGACGGCGAAACTCGTGTCATTCACGCCGGCGATGTTTTTCTCTTGTAGCCCTCTCCGGTGGGAGAGGGTTGGGTGAGGGGTTCAGTCCTATCGATGGCACGGAACCCTCAACCAATTCGACTGGCGAGCAAGCTCGCAAGTCTCCGTATCCTTCTCCCCCTGGGAGAAGAAGAAAGGACCGCCCATGCTGCTCGCCATCGATGCCGGGAACACCAATGTCGTTTGCGCGCTCGTCGATCCCGGATCGGCCGACGGCGAGCAGACGATCAGGGCGCGCTGGCGGATCGCCACCGATCCGCGCCGCACCGGCGATGAATATGCGGTCTGGCTGCATAATCTGATGGCGCTCGAGGGCATCGGCCCCAAGGATATCGACGATGTCATCATCGCCACCGTCGTTCCGCGCGCGCTGCACAATCTCGAGGTGCTGGCGTCGAAATATTTCGGCCGCGAGGCGCTGATCGCCGGCGAGCCGCCCGTCGAATGGGGCATCCAGCTCGACATTCCCGAGCCGAGCTCGCTGGGCGCCGACCGGGCGGTCAACGCGATCGCCGCCCATGCGCTGCATCCCGAGGACCTGATCGTCATCGATTTCGGCACCGCGACGACCTTCGACGTCGTCGATTACGAGGGCAGCTACAAGGGCGGGATCATCGCCCCGGGCATCAACCTGTCATTGGACGCCCTTGTCAGCGCCGCCGCCAAGCTGCCGCGCATCGCGATCGAGGCGCCGCAAGGCAACAATTCGGTGATCGGCACGACCACCGAGGATCAGATGCATATCGGCGTCTATTGGGGCTATATCGCGATGATGGAGGGGCTGGTCGAGCGGATGCGCGCCGAGATCGGCCGCCCGGCCAAAATCGTCTCGACCGGCGGCCTCGCCGACCTGTTCGACAAGCATACCGCGATCTTCGATTTCATCGAGCCCGATCTGACGATCCAGGGCCTCGGCATGCTTTACGCGCGGGCCAGGGGAGAAGCATAGAAAACCGTCATTGCGAGGAGCGCAGCGACGACGCAATCCAGTCCCTACGGGAGCAGGACGCGAAAGCCGGCACGGCAGGAACTGGATTGCCGCGTCGCCTTCGGCTCCTCGCAATGACGATTTGGCAGAAATCCCTTTCCTACACCCACCCGAATCGGTCATAACCCCCGGCGATGGCTTTCCGGCTGCATGCCTCCGGGCCGGAATCCGCGAACACGCGCCGCCAGATTGTAACTTTCGATCGTCCAAGTGAAACTTTTTTCCATGACATCCTGTGTACTCTGTGAATTTCGGCGTCCGGGAGCCGCTCGATGACCCCCGGCGACGAACTGCTTTTCCTCGCGCTCGGCGGCTCGGGCGAGATCGGCATGAATGTCAATCTCTATGGCTGCCGCGGCAAATGGGTGATGGTCGATTGCGGGATGAGCTTCGGCGAGCCGCAATATCCGGGCGTCGAGCTGGTGCTGCCCGATCTCGAATTCATCGAGGAGCGGCGAGAGGATCTGCTCGGCATCGTGCTGACCCACGGCCATGAGGACCATATCGGCGCGCTGCCCTGGCTGTGGGAAGATCTCGGCGTCCCGCTCTATGCGACGCCCTTCACCGCCGGGCTGATCCGCCGCAAGCTCGAGGAAGTCGATCTGCTCGACGAGGTCGAGATCCATGTCGTCGAGCGTGAGCATGGCCGCTTCGCGCTCGGCCCCTTCACTTTCGAATATTTCCCGCTCGCCCATTCGATCCCCGAGGGCAATGCGCTGCTGATCGAGACACCGCACGGCAAAATCTTCCACACCGGCGACTGGAAGCTCGACGAGGAGCCGCAGCTCGGCATCCCATCGACCGACGAGGAATTGCGCGCGATCGGCGACAAGGGCGTGCTGGCGCTGGTCTGCGATTCGACCAATGTCTTCAACGAGAGCGCTTCGGGCAGCGAGGGCACGGTGCGTGAGGGGCTCGACGAGGTGATCGGCGCCGCGAAGGGCCGCGTGCTCGTCACGACCTTCGCCTCCAACGCGGCGCGCTTGCAGACGCTCGGCGAGGTCGCGCGGGATACCGGCCGTACGCTGTGTGTCGCCGGCCGCTCGCTCGATCGGATCATCGCCAACTGCCAGGCCAACGGCTATCTGAAGCACTTCCCGCCGACGGTCGATTTCGACCGGGCGATGGAGCTGCCGCGCGGTGACGTGATGATCATCGCGACCGGAGGACAGGGCGAACCGCGCGCGGCGCTGTCGCGGGTCGCCGAAGGCGGCCATCCGCTGAAGCTCGACAAGGGCGACCTCGTCGTCTTCAGCTCGAAGCAGATACCCGGCAACGAGACGGCTATCGGCCGTATCCAGAATCTGCTTGCCGAGCGCGGCATCGAGATGATCACCGATCGCCAGGCATTCGTCCATGTCTCGGGCCATCCGGGCCGCCCCGAACTCGCGGAAATGTATGGCTGGATCCGGCCGGAAATCCTCGTCCCGGTCCATGGCGAGATCCGCCACATGGCCGAGCATGCGCGCTTCGGGCTCGAACGCGGCGTCCCCAAGGCGATCGTCCAGCAGAATGGCGATGTCGTGCGGCTCGCCCCCGACGGCCCCGAAATCGCCGGTCGCGAGCGAAGCGGGCGGCTCGTCGTCGATGGCGACATGCTCGTGCCCGCCGACGGAATCACCATGGTCGAGCGGCGGCGGATCGGCTTTCGCGGGATCATCGCCGTTACGGTTGCCTTCGATGAGACGGGCGCCCTGCGCGGTAGGCCCGCCATCTCGCTCGCCGGCGTCCCGGTCGAGGAGGATCGCGAGGAATTCCTCGACGAAGCGGTCGAGGAGGCGGCCCGCGCCGCGGGCAAGAAAGGGGCGGCGGGCGACCCCGAAAAGCTGCGCGAGGCGGTGCGGCTGGCCGTGCGGCGCTGCGCGACGCGCTGGACCGGCACCAAGCCGGTGGTCAACGTGTCGCTGATGCGGGTCTGACGATGCAGCCCTTTTCGATGATCGCCATCTATCTGCTGTTCTGGTTTTTGAGCCTGTTCCTCGTGCTGCCCTTCGGCGTCAGGACCGACCGCGAAGCGGGCGTCGAGCCCGCCCCCGGTCATGCGGAAAGCGCGCCGCACAGCTTTTCGCTCGGCAAGGTGGCGCTGCGCACGACGATCGTCGCGGCGGTCCTGTTCGCCGGTTTCTACGCCAATTACCGCTATGGCTGGGTCGGCATCGAAAGCTTCGCCTGGTTCTAGGCGCCGCGCAGCCGCTCGATCGCCTGGGCGAGCGCGACATAGAGCTTGCCGTTGTCCGAGGACAGCAAAGTCACCGCCATCGACGAGCCGCCGCGCGTGGCGAGCACTTGGCGGATCATCGCCTCGAAATCATGGATGTAGCGATTGACCTGCTCGCGGAATTCGCTGTCGTTGTCATATTGCGCGGCGATCTCGCGCGCCTCGCCGCTATCGAGCAGCCGTACCGCGCGCCGCGCGAAGATGCCGCGGTCGCCCCTGAGATACGCCGCCCATTCGGTGTCGGTAACCTCGTTGGAGAGGATCTTGGTGACGTCGATGGCGATCGAATTGAGCGATTCGATGAGCAAGGTCACGCTG
>JAIVHR010000047.1:4719-7311 GCA_020200935.1 Sphingomonadales bacterium | reverse complement strand
TGCACGAACCGTTTTCCTGTTGGTCAGCCACAATCCCGGGCGATTGCTGCCGACGATCCGGTCGCGCTGCAGAACCCTGCGATTCCAACCCCTTGATGATGACGTCATGGCGTCGGCGATCCGTCAGGTAAGGCCCGATATCGGCGAATTCGAGTTGGAAGCCCTGATGGCGGCGGGGAAGGGGGCACCGGGCCGGGCCTTGCGCTATGCGGGCATCGGTATCAGCGAGCTCGACGGTGCGATCGCCGCCCTGATAACCGAAGGCGATGCGGACAATTGCCGCCGGAGCGAGCTCGCCCAGTCGCTGGGGCTCAAAAAGGCATTGCCGCGCTACGAAGCTTTTCTCGAGCGCGCGCCCGCCGCGGTGGAGCACCATGCCAGACAGTTGCGCGGCCCCGATCTCAGCCATGCGATCGTCGTCTGGGAGGAAGCGCGGGCGCTGGCCGGCTCCGCGTCACGCTCGGCTCTCGACCCCAAAGCCACGGTTTTCGCGCTTGCTGGGATGCTCGCCTCGCTGCATGAGCCCGCCCATGGCTAAGCCCTTCTATATCACCACGGCGATCAACTATCCCAACGGCAAGCCGCATATCGGCCACGCCTATGAGGGCATCGCCACCGACGCGATCGCCCGCTATCAGCGCCTCGCCGGCCGAGAGGTGCGCTTCCAGACCGGGGTCGACGAACACGGCCTCAAGATGCTCAAGACGGCGCGCGACCAGGGCCGCGATGTCGGCGAGTTCGCTGAAGAGATGACAGGGTATTTCAAACGACTCTGCGATGTTCTTGATATAAGATATGATCGATTCATTCGAACCACGGAAGCGACGAACCACACGGCCGCCCAGGCGATCTGGAAGGCAATGGAGGCCAATGGCGACCTCTATCTGGATCGCTACGATGGTTGGTATTCGGTTCGCGACGAGGCCTATTATGACGAAAGCGAGCTCGTCGAGGGGGAAGGGGGCGAAAAGCTATCCCCGGAAAGAACGGCAGTCGAGTGGACCGTCGAGGAAAGCTGGTTCTTCCGCCTCTCAAGATACCAGGATAAACTGCTAGAATTGTACGGAAATCACCCGGAGTTCCTGCAGCCCGACAGCCGGCGCAACGAGATCGTCCGCTTCGTCGAGGGCGGATTGCGCGATCTTTCTGTCTCGCGGACCAGCTTCGACTGGGGCGTCAAGGTGCCCGGCAGCGACGACCACGTCATGTATGTCTGGGTCGATGCCCTGACCAACTACATTACAGGGCTGGGTTTCCCCGACGAATCAGGCCTATACGCCAAATTCTGGGGCGAGGGCGCCGAGACCGTGCATATCATCGGCAAGGATATCGTCCGCTTCCACACCGTCTATTGGCCGGCCTTCCTGATGAGCGCCGGACTGCCGCTGCCGACCCGCGTCTTCGGCCACGGCTTCGTGCTCAACAAGGGCGTGAAGATGTCGAAATCAGCCGGCAACGTCGTCGATCCATTCGATTATGCCGATCGCTACGGCGCCGACCCTTTCCGCTATTTCCTGCTGCGCGAGGTCAGCTTCGGCCAGGACGGTTCGATCAGCGAGGAAGCTCTCGTGACCCGCTGCAACGCGGACCTCGCCAACGATCTCGGAAATCTCGCCCAGCGCACGCTCTCGATGATCGCCAAGAATTGCGATGGCAGGGTGCCCGATCCCGGCAACGAGACCGAGTTCGACAGGGCGCTGATCGCCATGATCGACGCGATTCCGGGCGATTGCGATAACGCCATGGCGTCATTCGCGCTGCACCAAGCGCTCGTCGCGATCTGGAAGGGGGTCGGCGAGGCCAATCTCTATATCTCGGAAGAACAGCCTTGGTCGCTGCGCAAGACGGATCCGGCGCGTGCCGATACGGTGCTCTATCGCTGCGCCGAGGCTGTGCGGCGTTTCGCGATCCTCGGGCGCTGGGCGATGCCCTCCTCCTGCGATGCCTTGCTCGATCAGCTCGGTCAGCCCGCTGATGCCCGCGACTTCGCGGCGCTCGACAAGCCGCTCGAGCCGGGTCTCGCGCTACCCAGTCCGCAGGGCGTCTTTCCGCGGCTCGAATTGCCCGAGGCGGCGGGTGACAGCTAGCCTTCGAGTGCCTATCTCGGAGGCATGTTCGTCGACAGCCATTGCCACCTGAATTATAAAGGACTGGCCGAACGCCAACCGGAGGTGCTCGAAAATGCCCGGGCGCGCGGCGTTGTGGCCATGCTCAACATCTCGACGCGCGAGCGCGAATGGGCCGACGTCGTCGCCACCGCCGAGCGCGAACCCGATGTCTGGGCGACAATCGGCATCCATCCGCACGAGTCCGACGCGCATCCCGATATCGATACCGCCAAGCTGGTCGCCGGAACCGATCATCCGCGGGTCGTCGCGATCGGCGAGACCGGACTCGATTATTATTACGATCATTCGGATCGCGATCGGCAGCAGGCGAGCTTCCGCGCGCACATCGCCGCCTGCCGCGAGACCGGACTGCCGCTTATCGTCCATACCCGCGATGCCGATGACGATACCGCGGCGATCCTGGGCGAGGAGATGGAGGAGGGACCCTATACCGGCGTGATTCACTGCTTCACGGCGGGCCGCG
>JAIVHR010000047.1:0-4681 GCA_020200935.1 Sphingomonadales bacterium | reverse complement strand
GGCAAGACCTGCGAGCCGGGTTTCGTCGTCGATACGGCGCGCTTCCTCGCCGATCTGCGCGGTGAAAGCGTCGAGACGCTTGCCGATTACACGACGCGCAATTTCCACGCGCTGTTCGACAAGACCGCCCAGAAGACGACAGCGTGAGGCTGCGCATACTGGGCTGCGGCACTTCGTCGGGCGTCCCCCGGATCGGGAACGACTGGGGCCGTTGCGACCCCAACGAACCGAAAAACCGCCGCACCCGCGCCTCGATCCTGATCAGTGCCGACGATGTCTCGATCCTCGTCGATACCGGTCCCGACCTGCGCCAGCAGCTGCTCGATGCCGAGGTCGGTCGCGTCGATCAGGTGATCTGGACGCACGAACATGCAGACCATTGCCACGGAATCGACGAATTGCGGCAGCTCTATTTCGCGCTCGACGGCCCGGTGCCCTGCCATGCGCGGCCGCGGACGCTCGAAGAGATCACTGCCCGTTTTCACTTCGCCTTCAGAGGGAAGGGGCCTTACCCGGCCTACGCGCAGGGGTTCGAGCTGCCCGATCGGACGCAATTCGGTTCGGTGACCGTCTCGGTCGGCGACATGCCGCACGGACCGATCACCACGGCGGGGCTGCGGTTCGAACATCGCGGCAAGTCTATCGCCTATACGACCGATTTCACGGGCCTGCCCGCCAAGGCCTTCGAATGCGTCGAAAAGGCCGATATCTGGGTCGTCGACGCCTTGCGCCGCCGCGAACATCCGACCCATCCACATCTTGCCCAGGTGCTCGACTGGATCGGCAAGACCAGGCCCGGCCGCGCGATATTGACCCATATGGACCAGTCGATGGACTATCGGACATTGCTGAGCGAACTGCCCGAGGGCGTCGAACCCGGCTATGACGGTATGGAGATCGAACTGTGAACGGGGAGACGGGCGTCGATCTGATCTGGGCCGCCGGCGCGCTGGTGCTGGTGGTGGCCGCGCTCGCCGCGCACCGCGTGCCGCTCGGCCAGGCAGCCAAGATGGCGCTGGCCTGGATCGCGATCTTCGCCGTCGGCTTCGTCGCCTTCACCTTTCGCGACGATCTGTCGACCGCCGCCGGCCGGGTCTGGGCCGAACTCGATCCCGATGCGACGATGGTCGAAGGCGAAACGGTCCGCATCCGCATGGGCCAGGACGGGCATTTCTGGGCCAATGTTTCGATCAACGGCAACCAGGAACGCTTCCTGATCGATAGCGGCGCGACGATCACCGGTCTGTCGGTCGGCGCGGCCGCGCGATCGGGCGTCGAACCGTCGTCGGGTTTTCCGATGATGCTCAACACCGCCAACGGGACGATCGCCGCCGACCGCGCCGAAATCGAAACGCTGCAGATCGGATCGATCACCATGCGCGATCACGGCGCCGTGATCGCCGAGGAATTCGGCGGCACCAATGTGATCGGCATGAACTTCCTGTCGCGACTATCGTCATGGAGCGTCGAGGGTGGTTGGCTGATATTGCGCCCCTGACATCGTATATCACTTTACATAATATATATTATCGGGATTCAATATGAGTGAGCCGGAGAAGGCCCCTGCCGCACAAAACGCCGAAAATTCGGCCCGTTTGAAACATGCCGGCGAAGCCATCCAGCGCCTGACGACGATCATGGCGCGGCTGCGCGATCCCGATCGCGGCTGTCCTTGGGATCTCGAGCAGGATTTCGCGTCGATCGCGCCCTATACGATCGAGGAAGCCTATGAGGTCGCCGACGCGATCGAGCGCGACGATCTCGATGCGCTATGCGACGAACTCGGCGATCTGCAGTTGCAGGTCGTGTTTCATGCGCGGATGGCCGAGGAAGCCGGCGCTTTTGCGCTTTCCGACGTGATCCGGGGCATCGCCGACAAGATGGTGCGCCGCCATCCGCATGTTTTTGGCGGCGATGAAGAAGACACTAGCAAGTCACCGGACTGGGAAGCGATCAAGGCGGAGGAAAGGGCGGCGGAGGGGCAGGCTGGCGCGCTCGACGGCGTCGCGCGCGCCCTCCCCGCCCTGCTCCGCGCGCAAAAGCTGCAAAAGCGTGCCGCGGGCACCGGTTTCGACTGGCCCGATGCGAGCGGACCGCGGGCGAAGGTCGATGAGGAGATTGCCGAGCTAGATGATGCGAGGAACGAATCGCAAATCATTGAGGAAATGGGTGATCTGCTTTTCGCCATCGTCAACTGGGCACGCCATCTCGGGATCGACGCAGAGGCCGCGCTTCGCCAGGCCAACGCCAAATTCGAACGGCGCTTCGCGGCCATCGAAAGCGCTGGTGGATCGGGCTTTGCGGCGCTGTCGCTCGAGGAAAAGGAAGCGCTCTGGCAGGCGGTCAAGCGCTAATCGGCCGTCGCGCTGTGGAATCGCTTCCAATCCGCGCCCGACATTCTTACCGTCATCTTCAAGCTTTCACCATCAAGCTGTTGATTCAACACCTCTCCATTGCGATGGAGCCAGGCCTGCCGCTCTCCGTCGCCAGCCGAAAGAGTGACCGTTTCGGCATGGTGGCCGTGCTGGAGACTGCGGGTCATGAGATCGCGCAACGCCCCCATCCCCTTCCCCGTTAGCGCGGAGATCGGGACGACGTCGTCGCGCCGCGCCGCCTCGTTCCGAAAAGCCTCGATTTCGGCATCGCTCAGAAGATCGATCTTGTTCCAGGCCTCGATCAGCGGAGCGCCGCCCTCCCCGCCGATCACTTCCAGTTCGGTCAGCACCTGCTCGACATCGGCGCGCTGCGCCTCGCTGTCGGGATGGGCGATGTCGCGGACATGGACGATCAGGTCGGCCGCCTCGACCTCCTCGAGCGTCGCCCGGAACGCCGCGACAAGCTGGGTCGGGAGGTCGGAAACGAAGCCGACCGTGTCGGACAGGATCGCCTTGTCGATGGCGGGCAGCGCGATGCCACGCATCGTCGGATCGAGCGTCGCGAAAAGCAGGTCTTCCGCCATGACGTCACTTTCGGTCAAGCGGTTGAAAAGCGTCGATTTCCCGGAGTTGGTATAACCGACCAGCGCGATCACCGGCCACGGCGCGCGCTGTCGCCGATCACGGTGCAGGCCGCGCGTACGGCGCACCTGTTCGAGCTCCTTGCGCAGCTTCGCCATGCGGTCGCGGATCAGCCGCCGGTCGGCCTCGATCTGAGTCTCGCCGGGGCCGCCGAGAAAGCCGAAACCGCCGCGCTGGCGTTCGAGATGGGTCCATGAGCGCACCAGCCGGCCGGCTTGATAGTCGAGATGGGCGAGCTCGACCTGCAGCCGTCCCTCGGCCGTCGCCGCGCGTTCGCCGAAGATTTCGAGGATCAGCCCGGTCCGGTCGATCACCTTGACGCCGAGCTTTTCCTCGAGCGTCTTTTGCTGGATCGGCGCGAGCGCTGCATCGACGATCAGCAATTCGGCGCCGGACCGCTCGATCTCATCGCCGATCGCTTCGGCCTGGCCCATGCCGATCAGGCTGCCGGCCCGCGGTTGGCGGACGGTCAACGCCTGGCGCGCGACGACGTCGATGCCGATCGCTTCGGCGAGGCCCACGGCCTCTTCGAGCCGCGCTTGCTGATCGCGCGAGGGATCCTGGCCGAAATCGGGAAAGATGACGACGGCGCGGGCGCCGCGGGCGAAATCGCCCTCTTCGTCGCGGCTGAAGACGCTCAATTGTCGCCGTCACCCTGTCCGAGATTGATCGGACCCGAAGGCTGGATCGTCGAGATCGCGTGCTTGTAGACCAGCTGCGCCTGCCCGTCACGCTCGAGCAGCAGGCAAAACAGGTCGAAAGCGGCGATCTCGCCCTGCAGCATCACGCCGTTCACCAGATACATGGTCAGCGGCGTTGCGTCGCGTCGAACGCTGGCAAGGAAGGTTTCCTGAAGTAGCTTGGGATTATCCTCGGCCTCCAACGCTTCGGCGATTTCGCTGGTGTCGAATTCGCCGCCCGGCATCACCGTTGAGATGGCGTGCTTGTAAACCAGCTGCGACTGGCCGTCGCGGCGCAACAGCACCGAGAAATTGTCGAACCAGGTGACGATGCCCTGGAGTTTGACGCCCTTGACGAGAAACATCGTCACCGGCGTCTTGGTCTTGCGCAGAGAGTTGAGAAAGAGATCCTGTAGGATATTGACCTTTTGAGCCATTTTGGCCTCCGGTTTCTTGGCGGGTTCGCTCCCGCGAGATGGCGATCGGCGGCAGTCCGATCAATGCCGCCGGCAAAGATACAACGAGCGGCCAGCGGGTCAGTTGCCGCCCTTCTTCTCGTTGAGCCCCAGCGTCTTCAGCTTCCGATGAAGGGCCGAGCGTTCCATGCCGATGAATTCGGCGGTGCGCGAGATATTGCCCGAAAAGCGCCGAATCTGGATGCGCAGATATTCGCGCTCGAATGTTTCGCGCGCCTCGCGCAACGGCGTCGCCATGATCGACTGGCTGGCGTCGGCCGGCGCGACCTGCATCTGATCTTCGAGGATTTCGGGCGGCAGCATGTCGGAATCGATCTTGGCGACCCGGTCGCCGGGCGCGAGAATGATCGTCCGCTCGACGATATTGCGGAACTGGCGCACGTTGCCCGGCCATTCATAGGCCTGCATCGCGGCGATCGCGTCTTCCGAAATCTCGGGGTTGGGCACCCGGCGCTCGGCGGCGAAGCGTGCGGCGAAATGCGTGAACAGCGGCGGGATGTCCTCGCGG
>JAIVHR010000217.1 GCA_020200935.1 Sphingomonadales bacterium | reverse complement strand
TCGCCGGTTTCGCGATGCGCGCGCGCGCCGCCTATATCTATATCCGCGGCGAATTCTTCCAGGAGGCCGAAGTGCTCTTCGCCGCCGTCGAGGAGGCCTATGACAAGGGGCTGATCGGCAAGAATGCCTGCGGATCGGGCTATGATTTCGACGTTTTCGTCCATCGCGGCGCCGGCGCCTATATCTGCGGCGAGGAAACCGCGCTGCTCGAAAGCCTCGAAGGCAACAAGGGGATGCCGCGTCTGAAACCGCCCTTCCCGGCCGGCGCGGGGCTTTATGGCTGTCCGACGACGGTCAACAATGTCGAGAGCATTGCCGTTGTGCCGACGATCCTGCGGCGCGGCGCGCGCTGGTTCGCGGGCATCGGGCGCGAGAAGAACGAGGGCACCAAGCTTTTCCAGATTTCGGGCCATGTCGAAAAGCCCTGCGTCGTCGAAGAGGCGATGGGGATCTCCTTTCGCGAGCTGATCGAGCGCCATGCCGGCGGCATCACCGGGGGCTGGGACAATCTGCTCGCGGTGATCCCCGGCGGCTCCTCGGTGCCGCTGGTGCCGGCCGACGAGATCCTCGACTGTCCGATGGATTTCGACGGGCTCCAGGAGGTCAAATCGGGCCTCGGCACGGCGGCGGTCATCGTCATGGACAAATCGACCGATATCGTCCGCGCGATCAGTCGGATCAGCTATTTCTACAAGCATGAATCCTGCGGCCAGTGCACGCCGTGCCGCGAGGGCACCGGCTGGATGTGGCGGATGATGGAGCGGCTCGGCCGCGGCGATGCCGAGATCGCCGAGATCGATATGCTATGGGACGTCACCAAGCAGGTCGAAGGCCACACCATCTGCGCATTGGGCGACGCGGCGGCCTGGCCGATCCAGGGGCTGATCCGTCATTTCCGCCCCGAGCTCGAGCGCCGCATCAAGGAAAACCGCGGCGAAGCCGCATTGGAGGCAGCAGAATGAAGTTGCGTATGTATTTTTCGGCCGCCGTCATGGCGGTTTTCGCTATCGTCTCGCCTGCCACGGCGCAGACGGTGACCGACGAGGCTCAGGCCGAAGTCGAGAGATCGGCCGGCACCATGGCGGCGCGCTATGCCGCCTGCCTGGTCGCCGAGCGGCCGAGCATCGCCGACATATTCCTCGCGGCGAGCTTGGGCAGCCCCGAACGCACGTATGCTTTCAATGCTCTGGTGCCGGTGGAGGACAATGACTGCACCAGCTTCGCGACCGCGCCCGACGGCCAGGATCTCCAGATTCCCGAAACCATTCTTACCGGATACATCGCCGAAGCGCGCTATTTCGTGCGTTTCCCGTCGGGCCCGCCGCCGCTGATCGCATCGAGCGCGCCGGCGACGACGAGCGACGAGGAAATCGCCGAGCGGCTCGCCGCGGCGCCCAACCCGGCGCTCGAATTCCCGCGCATTTTCGGCGATTGTGTCGTTCGCCTGCGTGCCCCCGATGTCGACCGTCTCGTCCGCACCCAGCCCGGCACGCCCGAGGAAGCAGCGGTACTAGGCGCGCTGCAGCCTTCGCTCGGCCAGTGTCTGTGGAGTGGGCAGACGCTCGAATTCAGCCGCGAGACCTTGCGTGCCGCTTTGGCCGACGCCCTCTATCGCCGGGGTCTCGTCGCCGTGGCACCGGACCCGGACGCCGCGGCCGAACCCGAGCCCAGCCGGTGACCGGCGCTGCAATCCGCAATTCGAATGCGCGACGATCGCGGAGAAGCATGAATCGCGCCGGGCTTGCTTTGCTGGGCGGTACCGCGGCGCTGCTCCTCGGATCGGCAACTGCCGTGACCGCCCAGCCGACCGGATCGCGGATCAACACCGATCGTCTGGTCCATGACCCGGTGACCGGATGGCGGTATGGGCGCTGCGCGGCGAATTTCCGGCCCGAGGCCAGCGAAGCGTTGCTGGCCTCGGCACCCTTCAGCGCGGCGAGCGAAGCGGCATTCGACCGCGTCACCAACCGCAACGACGATCGCTGCTATACCCAGGCGAGATATGGCGGCCAGACGCTCTATCTCGACGAGACGGTGCTTCGCGGGCAGATCGCCCAGGGCCGGTATCTCGGCAAATATCCGGATCGCGCGCCGCCGGCGATTGCCCGGGCGACCGCTTCGACGATCCCGGTCGAGGTCTATAATCAGCGCATCCGTTCGGCGAGCAACCAGCAGGCCGAGATCCTGCGCATCTTCGGCGATTGCGTCGTCGCCGCCGATCCGGCCGGCGTCGACCGGCTGATCCGCACCGGCGTCACCTCGGACGAGGAGGGCCGCGCGACCGGCGCGCTGAGCGAGCATTTCGGACCGTGCCTGTGGGAGGGTCAGTCGATCGAGTTCAGCCTCGAATCGCTGCGCGCCGCGCTCGCCGACGCGCTCTATCGCCGCTCGGAGGGACGCACCGTCATGGCGGTGGCGGAAGGGAGCACCAACGAATGACTCGTATCGCCACCATCCTCGCTTGTTCGCTGCTCGTCGCCGGAGCTGCGGCCGAGGCCTATCAGGGCGTCGGATCGCATATCCGCCGCAGCACCGACGCGCCGCGCAACCTCGACAGCAACGATACCGACAGCGCGATCCGCGCGGCGAATTATCTCGGCCGTTGCGTCGCCGAAAGCCGCGGCAGCTTCGCGCGCGAGCTGCTGGCGATGGAACTGGGCGGCACGGCGCAGGTCGAGCGCGCCGAAAGGGTCGTCAGTGCCGGCGAGGTATGCATGAACGATCTCGGCTTCCAGCTGCGCGCCGATACGGTGACGGTTGCCGGCGGCATGGCCGAATATTACCTGCTCGACGTCTATCGCGACGAAGACATCGCGGCCGCCGCGGCCGGTGATGCGGGGTCGGCGCCGCGCAACGGGCTCGAACATCTCGGCCGTTGTGTCGCCCGCCGCAATGCCGAAGGCGTCGTCGCGCTGATCGAAACCGAGCCGGCGAGCGACGACGAGATGGGCGTCGTCCGCGCGCTCGTTTCCGATCTAGGCCCCTGCGTGATGGCCGGCGAAACCGTCGGTTTCACGCCGCGTGTGATTCGCGCTGTCACCGCAGTCGGGCTGTACCAGCTGGTGGCCGCGGAGGAGGAGGAACGATGAGATACTTTCTCGCCAGCCTTATCGCGACCGGAGCGCTGACCGCGGTTGCGCCTTTCGCAGCAATTTCGCCTGCGTCCGCTCAGCAGTCCGAAGCGGTTCTCGATTCAAGTCCGGCAGATCTCGATAGAAGCCTTCTCCGGCGCGACGCGGAACTAGAGGCGCGACGCGTTCTTTCCGATTTCGTGGAATGCGTGATTGCACGGAATCCGAGAGGACTGGTCGAATATCTCGCGGCCACTCCCAATACCCCTCAAGCCCATCGGCTCGGAACGAGGTTGGTCGGCGGCGGTCGCGCGCGCGCGTCGCAGTGCCTGAACAGAGGAGAATTGCGCTTCGTAGACAGCCTGTTGCGCGGTGCGGTGTTCGAAATGCTGTTCCGCAGGGACTATACCGGGCGCGAGCTGCCGCGCTTTTTCGATATGCGCCTCGCGAGCGATACACCGGTAGTCCCGCAGGATGGTAACGAGGAAGCGCGGCGCTGGAACGCGCTTAACCGGTTCTCCAATTGCGTGGTCCGCCTCGATACGCAATCGGCGCGAGCGCTTATCCTGTCGGACGTCAATGGCAACGAGGAAACCGAGGCGTTTGGTGCGCTGCAGGAGGATTTGAATCGGTGCATGTATTTCGGATCGGAACTTAGCTTCAGCCGTCCATTGCTCAGGGGGATCATCGCCGAGGCATTGTACATGCATGCCAAGGCCGCGTTCGCGCAACCGGGGCCCATGACGCTCGCCGATATTTCCGGCGAAGGGCGCTGAACGATGCCTAAAGTCACCCAGGACGGCGAAAAAGGTCTGGCGGGGGCGGTCGAATGAGTGTCCGGGGCGCCTTCTTCCAGAAGCCGATGTTACACGGAGAGAATATCGTGAAGTTCAGTGTTTACGCTATCGCGGCCGTTTTCCTGTTCGCCATCGGCGCGGCTCCGGCGAGCGCCCAGACCCAGGTACCCGGCACTCCGGGCTGGGGCGAATGCGTCTGGGAGCGCGGCCCCGCTTCGGCGGCATTCTGGATGAATATGGACAGGCCGGAATGGGGCGACAATCTGGAGACGCCCGCCCACCGGCTCGGCTACCGCCTCGTCGCTCTCTGCGCGCTCTTTCCGGCCACCGACGTTCCGGCCGAGCGGCTGCCGGACTGGGACAAACTGTATATGAAGCTGCGGATTACCCAGCCCGACAGCTTTGCCCCAACCGATCCTGGATCGCCGACCATCGAGCTCTGCCGGTCGTACTTTGTCGAGGGTGACGAGCAATCGCTGTTCCGTGCCGACATCGTGCGCGTGACCGAGGTCCGGCGATTCATCGCGGCGCGGATGTATTTCACCCGGGCCGGCAGGGGTGGACCTCCGGTCACCGACGATCGCGGCCGCCGGGTCAGCTTCCAATATGGGCCGGCGATGCCACGGGGCGGTGTCCATATGGTGCCCGCGGGGCTCAGCGTGACTGTCCCCGACGATGCCGAGACCGAAACCGAATGCCAGATCATCCGCAGCGACGGAAGTCTCGTCGATGCCTGACGTCATGATCCGGCTCGCGATATTGCCCGCTGTTCTGGGCGCCGCCCTGCTGCTCGCGGCAGGTCCCGCGGCCGCGCAGGGACGCTTCCAGGTCGACCCGCAATCCCGATTCCTCCACC
>JAIVHR010000216.1 GCA_020200935.1 Sphingomonadales bacterium | reverse complement strand
GTCGATCAGGTCGTCGCGCACCTCGGCCGCCGCATTCTCCTGGATCAGCAGCGACGCCGAGGTGTGGCGGATGAAGAGGGGGAGCAGCCCGGTCGCGACGCCGCTCTCGGCGACCCAATCGACGATTTCGCGCGTGAAGTCGGTGAGCGACTTGCCGGGGGTTTCGATGGTGAGGATGGTGGTTTGGCGAACGGACATGAATCTAGTTTCTCAGGAGCTTTGCGACGACGGCCGACACCTGATTCTCATACTGTCCCGCACTGAGTTCTTTCAATTTTCCGCTCAGCCAATCCGGGCCGAAGAAAACCCAGCCGTTCTGGGCGAAGCTCTTCTCCAGTTCGGATTGGTCTGCGCCGTAAATTTTCCCGGCCGCCAAACCGAGGCAAGCGGTAACACCGGGGGCGCAGGAACCGGCCGACACCATTTGACGACAAAGCCTATTCAGTACCACTCTTCGAAGGGTGGGCTCTCGAAAAAGCTTGTATCGGCTGCTCGAAGAATTGCCGCACACATCCACCCATCTCACACCTCGAGAATTGATATAGCTTTTGCATTCGAGCACCAGCAATCGGTTGCTTTGCGCTTGATACCCAACGACATCCAGCTCCCAACGTGGCGACGAGGGCCGATTGATTCGCCGCTTTTCGGCCTTTGTCAGATTCACTTTGACTGAAGTCTGGACCCAGTAGCCGCCAGCCCAGAGTATCTCCGATACGAGCTGTTCAAACGCATCCATCCGTTCGATCTAGACCCCCGCCTTCGCAGGGGTTGACCCTTCGTCACGCTGCGCATGACGTGGCGGGTCAAACATCCAGATTCGCGACATTCAGCGCGTTCTCCTGGATGAACTCGCTCCTCGGTTCGACGACGTCGCCCATCAGCTGGGTGAAGATCTCGTCGGCTACGTCGGCTTGCGCTACTTCGACCCGGAGCAGCGCGCGATTTTCGGGGTCGAGGGTGGTCTCCCAGAGCTGTTCGGCATTCATCTCGCCGAGGCCCTTGTAGCGCTGGATCGACAGGCCCTTGCGGCCGGCGGCGAGGATCGCGGCGAGCAATTCGGAGGGGCGGGTGATCGGCGTCGCCTTGGGCGGCGCGACCTCCTCCTCGCCGTCCTCCTGCTCGGCCCTCTCGGCCGCGCGGATGCTGACGAGATGCGAGACGCGCGCGTAATTCTCGGCCTGCTCGGCGGCCAGCGCCTGCAATTTGCGCGCCTCGGCCGAGCGCACGAAGGCGGCGTCGATACGGTGGACGTCGGTCACCCCGCGCCAGCGGCGGTGGAGCTCGAAGCTGCCGTCGCCGTCGATATGCCCGGTCCAGCGCGCCTCGGGATCGTGGGTGCTGAGCCAGTCGGCGACGAGTTCGACGGCCTGACCCTGCTGGGTCGGCGTCAGCGCCTCGTCGAGCGCGCCCATCAGCGCGAAGGCCTCGACGATCGACCAGTCATAGCGCTTGGGGACGTAATTCATCAGCGCGCGCATGCGCCGCGCGTGATCGATCAGCACGCGCAAATCGGCATCCGACCGTTGCGATCCGTCGCCCATCTCGAGCAGCATCGTATCGAGCCCGCCATCGATCAGATAGGCATCGAGCGCGAGATCGTCCTTGAGATAGACCTCGCTCCGGCCCTTGGCGACCTTGTAGAGCGGCGGCTGGGCGATGAAGAGATGGCCGCGCTCGATGATCTCGGGCATCTGGCGGTAAAAGAAGGTCAGCAGCAAGGTGCGGATATGCGCGCCGTCGACATCGGCGTCGGTCATGATGACGACCTTGTGGTATCTGAGCTTCTCGATATTGAAATCGTCGCGGCCGATGCCGGTGCCCATCGCCTGGATCAGCGTGCCGACCTCCTTCGATGACAGCATCCGATCGAAGCGCGCGCGCTCGACATTGAGGATCTTGCCCTTCAATGGCAGGATCGCCTGATTATGCCGGTCGCGGCCCTGTTTGGCCGAGCCGCCGGCGCTGTCGCCCTCGACGAGAAACAGCTCGGACTTGGCGGGATCCTTTTCCTGGCAATCGGCGAGCTTGCCGGGCAGCGAGGCGACCTGCATCGCGCCCTTGCGGGTCATCTCGCGCGCCTTGCGCGCCGCTTCGCGCGCGCTCGCCGCGTCGATCACCTTCTGGATGACGGTCGCCGCATGACCCGGATTTTCCTCGAGCCATTCGGCGAGCTTGTCGGCGATCAGGCTTTCCAATGGCTGGCGGACCTCCGATGAGACCAGCTTGTCCTTGGTCTGCGAGCCGAATTTGGGATCGGGCAGCTTGACCGACACGATCGCCGTCAGCCCCTCGCGCATATCGTCGCCGGTCAGCTTGACCTTGGTCTTCTTCAGCGCGCCCGAGCTGTCGGCGTAATTGTTCAAGGTCCGCGTCAGCGCCGATCGGAAGGCGGCGAGATGCGTCCCGCCGTCGCGCTGCGGGATGTTGTTGGTGAAGGCGAGGACATTCTCGTGATAGCTGTCGTTCCATTCTAGCGCGACATCGATGCCGATATCGTCGCGCTCGCCGGTGATCTGGATCGGCTCGTCGATCAGCGCCGCCTTGTGCCGGTCGAGATAGTGGACGAAGGCCGCGGTGCCGCCTTCGTAATAGAGCTCGACCTCCTTGCGGTCGGCATGGCGCGCATCGGCGATCACCAGCCGCACACCCGAATTGAGGAAGGCGAGCTCGCGATAGCGATGCTCGAGCCGGTCGAAATCGAAATCGGTGATCTTGAAGGTCGAGGAGGCGGGCATGAAGGTGACCTCGGTGCCCTTGCGGTCGCCGGCCTCGCCGACCACCTCGAGCGGCTTGACCGGGACGCCCTTCTCGAAGCGCACCAGATGCTCCTTGCCGTCGCGCCAGACGCGCAGATCGAGCCAGTCGGAGAGCGCGTTGACGACGCTGACGCCGACGCCGTGGAGTCCGCCCGACACCTTGTAGGCATTGTCGTCCGAAGTGTTCTCGAACTTGCCCCCCGCATGGAGCTGGGTCATGATGACCTCGGCCGCCGAGACCCCCTCGCCCTTGTGGATGTCGACGGGAATCCCGCGGCCGTTATCCTCGACCGTCACCGAACCATCGGCGTTGAGCTGGATCAGGATGCGGTCGCAATGGCCGGCCAGCGCCTCGTCGATCGCATTGTCGGAGACCTCGAACACCATGTGATGCAGGCCCGATCCGTCGTCGGTATCGCCGATATACATGCCGGGCCGCTTGCGCACCGCGTCGAGGCCCTTGAGGACCTTGATCGAATCGGCGCCATACGCGCCCCTTTGGACGGATTTTTCGGGGGTTTGAGCCATTGAGAGTATATAGCGACCGGGGGCCGAAAACCCAAGCTTCGGGGGCCGATTGGTGGGGACGGGGTGGCCGGGATTCCATTGTGACCGGCTCTCCATGGATTCCCGCCTCCGCGGGAATGACGGGGGCGGGGAAACGGCCCGTCAGGCGGGCAAGATCTTGCCCGGCTCAACCGCGAAACGCTGCGCATCACCCGGCAAATCAGCGAACAGCCCGGGCTCCGTGCCGGTCATCCAGACCTGCCCGCCGGCCGCGCCGAGCCGCTCGAAAAGCGCCGCGCGGCGCAGGGGATCGAGATGGGCGGCGACCTCGTCGAGCAGCAGCACCGCACGGCACCCAGCCTGATCGGCGACGAGATCGGCTTGGGCGAGGATCAGCGCGAGCAGCATGGCCTTCTGCTCGCCGGTCGAGCAATGTTCGGCCGGTTGCGCCTTGGCGGCATGGGTGACGGCGAGATCGTGGCGGTGCGGGCCGATCAGCGTGCGGCCTGCGCGGCGGTCGCGGGCGCGATGGGCGGCGAGGGCGTGGCCGAGATCGGCTTCGGGTCCCGGGTCCTCGATCGCCAGCAGCGGCTTGGCGAAGGGCGCGTCGGGTTCGCTCGCGAGCGCCGCATTGAGCGCGGCGACGGTGCGCGCGCGGGCCTCGGCCAACGCCGCGCCATGCTCGCCCAATTGCAGCTCGAGCGCCGCGCACCAGTCGGCATCGAGCGCGCCGGGGTCGGAGAGCAGCCGGTTGCGCGCGCGGAGCGCGGCCTCGTAACGCGCGGCATGGCGGCCATGGCCGGGCTCGAGCGCTAGCGTCAGCCGGTCGAGAAAACGCCGCCGATCGCTCGGGCTTCCGGTGAACAGCCTATCCATCGCCGGGGTTAGCCAGAGCACCGTCAGCCAGTCGGCCAGCGCCGTCGCCGAGGCATCGGCACCGTTGATCCGCACCTTGCGCCGGTCGGGCGCGGCGACCGTCGTGCCGGTGCCGATGGACACCTCCCCCTCCCCTTCAGGGGAGGGGGTCGGGGGGTGGGGCCGTACGTTTGCCTCGGCCGAGTCGCGTGCGGTTCTCGACTCCCCCACCCCAACCCAGTCCCGGGTGGAACTTCCCCCGGAAGTTCCAGGCTCGTCCGGGGGACGAGCCGACCCGGAACTCCTGAAGGGGAGGGGCTTTTCGCGCGCCCTCGCCGAAATCGCGAAACCGCCCGGCCCGTCCTGCCGCGCCATCTCGGCCAAGGTCGCGCGCCGCAGCCCGCGCCCCGGAGCGAGCATCGAGACCGCTTCGAGCACGTTGGTCTTGCCCGCCCCATTCTCCCCCGTCAGCACGACGAAGCCCGGCCCGGGCGCAATCCTCGCGATATGGATGATGGTCACCGTTTCCGCTTCGACCCGATAGAAGATCGTCGTCCGACGCTGGAGCGGTATCGACCGCACCTCGGCGCCGAATTGCGGATGCGGCGTGCCGCGCTTGGGAAAGTCCGCCAGCGTCAGGCAGGCATCGCGGAGGCGCCCCACGAAGCCGTCGGCGACGTCCCGATCAGCGTGCTCGGCGATGAAACTCGGGATCGCAAAGAGGTCGTCCTCGGCATCATCCGACAGAATGACGTCATGCGTCATCCGCCGACCATTTCTCCTCCAGCCGGCGACGTACCGAGGCGATCCCCTCGTCGAGCGGCTTACCCGCCCTCGGTTCAGCCAGCGCCTTGCGGATACGCTGCTCCGAATAAGCGTCGAGCATCGCTTCCTCGCGGTCGAGTGCGCGGAGGCCGGCGCGCAGCACCTCGCTCAGCGAGCTGTATCGGCCCGAGGCAACGCGCGCCTGGGCTGCGTCGGTCAGCTTGCCAAGCGTAACGGTAACGGGCTTTTCGCTACGTGTCTGTGCCATGGGGAGCCTCCGACTATGACAATGTCATATAAAAGGCGTCATCGCTTTCGGCAAGTTCACACCCGCATCGGCATCAGCACGTAGAGCGCCGGCGATTTGTCGTTTTCGCGGATCAGGGTCGGCGCGGCGGCGTCGGCGAGGTGGACCTCGATCGCGTCGCCATGGAGCTGGCCCAATATGTCGAGCAGATAGCGCGCATTGAAGCCGATCTCGAAGCCGTCGGCCTTGTAATCGCCGGGCACTTCCTCCGACGCCGTGCCGCTTTCGGGAGAGGTCACCGACAGGGTGATTTTGTCCTTGTCGAGCGCCATCTTGACCGCGCGGGTCTTCTCGGTGGCGATCGTCGCGACGCGGTCGACGCCCTCTTCGAAACTCCTCGGGTCGATCTTCAACAGCTTGTCGTTGCCGGTCGGGATGACGCGGTTATAGTCGGGGAAGGTGCCGTCGATGAGCTTCGAGGTCATCACCGCCGAGCCCAGCCCGAAGCGGATCTTGCCCTCGCTGAGCGAAACCGAAACCGTGCCGTCGAGCTCGTCGAGCATCTTGCGCAATTCGCCGACGCATTTGCGCGGGATGATGACGTCGGGCATGCCCTCGGCGCCGTCGGGGCGCGGGATCGTCATCCGGGCGAGGCGGTGGCCGTCGGTCGCCGCGGCCTTGAGCACCGGCTGGTCGTCGTCGGCGACATGGAAGAAGAT
>JAIVHR010000046.1 GCA_020200935.1 Sphingomonadales bacterium | reverse complement strand
ATCTCGATCGGCGCATCGCGGTCGAGCGCCTTGAAGGCATCGAAATTACCCCGGCTCGGGTCGACATGGCTTTCATCACTCATGGCGGCATGTTGCACGCAATCGGCGCGCAAGAGTCAAGCAGCAGCACCGACCCTTGCTACCCGGGGATTTACAGATCTCGTATGAAACAGTATAACATGTCAGACGAACAGGAGGTGACGATGGCTTTCATCCAGTCCCAGCCCGCTCCGATGGGTTCGATCAACATGACGCCCCTGATCGACGTGCTGCTGGTCCTCCTCGTCATGTTCCTGCTCGCTTTGCCGGTAATGACGCACAAGGTCTCGATCGATCTCCCCGCCGGGCCGCCGG
Organism: Sphingomonadales bacterium; assembly: GCA_020200935.1. Lineage (GTDB taxonomy): Bacteria > Pseudomonadota > Alphaproteobacteria > Sphingomonadales > Sphingomonadaceae > Parasphingopyxis. The sequence continues at coordinate 5,053 of JAIVHR010000046.1, read as the reverse complement.
TCGAGGGACCGCCGCCGCCTGCCCATCGCCTCTCGATCACCCAATCCGGTGCGATCCTCTGGGACGGGGAAGCGGTGCCGGACGGGGAATTGCGGCCAAGGCTGCGCGCGCTGGCCGCGGATCCCGGCAATCCGCTGCTCGAAATCGCCGCCGACGGCGCGGCGCGCTATGAGCGCGTCGATCAGCTGCTGGCCGAGGTCAACCGATCGGGCGTCACCCGGATCGGCTTTGTCGGCCACCGGGCCTTTTCCGAAAGCTTCTGATTCGGCCCGCCGCTTGCCTTGGCGGCCTCGTCCCGGCATCATCGCGCGCATGACCAAAGGCAAATGGATCGCGGCGGCGGCCGCAGGCACGGCGGCGGTGGCGGCGGCCGCCTATTATCTCAACGATCGCAACGCCGAAAAGCCCGATTACGACCTGCTGATCGAGGAGGGTCCCTTCGCGCTGCGGGCCTATCCGGCGATGATCGTCGCCGAGACCGAGCAGCCCGGCCAGCGCGAGATCGCGCTCGGCAACGGCTTTCGCATGCTCGCCGATTATGTCTTCGCCCGCTCGCGGCCCGGCGATAAACTGGCGATGACGGCGCCGGTCATGCAGCGGCCCGCAAACCGCGAGGATCGCTGGATTACTCGCTTCGTGATGCCGAAGAAACTCGAACTGGCCGACCTTCCGGCCCCCGCCGCGGGCGTCGAGCTGCGTGAGCTGCCCGCGCGCAAGCTCGCCGCGGTGCGGTTTTCGGGGGCGGTCGATCCGGCAACGCTGGCGGCGAAGGAAACCGCGCTCAACGAATGGCTCGTCGGGCGGGGATTGGAGCCGGCCGGTCCGGTCGAATATGCCTTCTACAACTCGCCCTTCATCCCGGGCGTGTTGCGGCGCAACGAGGTGTTGATCGCCGTCGATTGAGAGCGCCGGCCGAGCCGCGGCAGGCCCAGCATCAGCAGCGACACGACGATCGAAAGCCCGGCGCCGGTCGGCACCAGCACCATCGCGACCATCCCGCCATAGGCCCAGCCGGCATAGGCGATCAGCAGCCCCAGCAGGATCAGCGCGGTTCCCTTGGATATACCGGGCCCGCGCGGCGCGGGCGGTTCGCCCGGAATGTCGATCACCCCGTCGGAACGGACCTTGGCTTCGTAATCGAGCGCGTGATCGGACTGGTCGTGCAATTCCATCGCCGGCGAACATAGCGCGCCGGCGGCGGGGATCAAAGCATTGGCCGATTCAGCCTAGCGGCACTCGACGTCGCTGCGGTCGATCTCGCGGCCGACCAGCGCGCCGACCACGCCGCCGATGATCGTTCCGGCGGTGCGATCACGGCCGCCGTCGATCTCGCGGCCGACCAGCGCGCCGACGCCGCCGCCGACCAGCAGGCCGACCGTGCCGTCGTCGCGGCGGCAGCGATAGCGGCCGTCATCGCCGCGCCAATAGCGGCCGCGATAGCCGCGATGGCGCTCGCGCCGTTGCAGCATCGCATATTCGGCGCCGGGAGCGTGGAAGTTCTGCGCCTCCTGCGCGCGTTTGCCGTGGGCCGGCGCCCAGTCCGCTGGATCGGCAAGCGCGGGGGCCGCGGTCATCGTCAGGGCGGCGGCAACGGCTAGTATGGCGGTTCGCATGGCTGGTCTCCTCATTTCTTCCCGCTCGGCTACTCTTGCCTCGGGATTTTGCTCCGGACTTTCTGAACCGTCGATAACGATCGCCCCGGTCCCACGGCGGGTTGTGGCCCCCGGGCGACGAAGCGACAGGCGACAAAGCCATCTCATCGCTTGCGCGCCTTCTTCGCCGCCTTGGTCTTGTTGCGGATCGGCCGCATCTCGTCACGCACCTCGTCGATCAGCTTGCGGACCTCGTAGCGCTCGGCACCTTCGGAAGGCGGCGCGTTGCGATCGAACGCCCGGGCGATTTCCTCGGCGCGAATCTCGGCGGCCTTGCGCGACGCGGCATGGGTCGGGATGATCCAGGCGCCCTGCTCGACGCCCTTGAGCGCGATCTCGGCGACCTCCCCGGCGGGCATGCCGCGGCCGAGTATCTCGCGCGCGAAGGCCGCGGCTTCGGGGGAGGGCGGCGGCAACCCCGATTTCTTGCCGCCATCATAGAAATGGGTGCGCGTGACGCCGGGGCAGAGCAGGCTCACCCCGATATGGTCGGGCAGCTCGTGGCGCAGCACGTCGGCGAGTCCCAGGATCGCCGCCTTGCTCGCCGAATAGAAGCCGCTGCCGATATGCTGCATGCCGAGGCTGTGTTCGGAGCCGGTGATGCAGAGATGCCCCTCGCGACATTCCTCGACCATCAGCCGGCCGAAGGCGGCGCAGGTCGCCCAGGCGCCGCGCAGATTGACCTCGTAGATATAGTCGAATTCGTCCGCACTCGCCTTGAGCAGCGGTGCGCCCGGCCCGGCGCCGGCATTGGCGAAGACCAGATCGACGCCGCCGAGCTCGGCCCAGCATTCCCGGGCGAGGCTTTCGAGTTGATCGGTATCGCGGACATTGCAGGCGCGCGCCTCGGACCGGTTGCCGATCGCCGCCGCCGCGCGTTCTGCCCCGCGCGCATCGATATCGAGGATGAAGACGCGGCAGCCGCGCTGCCCGAGCGCTTCGGCGATCGCGCGGCCGATACCGCTTGCGCCGCCGGTGACGACCGCCTTCTTGCCGTCGACCTTCATCGCCTCCCCCTTTCTGTCGACCGATCCTAGCAGCGCCATCGAGTTTCGCCCAGTTTGCCCGCAAATGCGCGCTTGAGAAAGAGGTGCGAGCTGTCGGCTGCCCGCGGCGGGCAAATCCGTCCAATTCGGCGCGGAAATCGGCGGATACTCGAACGAATGTCACGACCTCGCACCAATCCGGCGCGGGTTTAACGGCTCCTTTGCGATTTTTGCCCCATGGCTGGCCATCGACCGCGAAGGATGACCATGGGCCGATATGAACGCTTCGACACGCCCGGGCGAGCCCCACGCTGGCGCGCCGCTCGTCGGCCGCGCCGCCGGCGCTTGCCCTTCGGCGTTTACGTCGCCCTCACCGCCTGCCTGACCTTCGCCATCGTCTTCGCCGCGCCCGATATTGTGCGCACGCCCGCCTCCTCGCCTGCGGCCGAGACGGCGACCGCGTCCGGGGAAGCCTCGACCGGACGCTTCGGCCTGTGCGGAGCCGCGGCGCGGATCAACTGCGTCGTCGACGGCGACACATTCTGGATCGACGGCGAGAAGGTGCGGATCCTCGATATCGACACACCCGAACTCCACCCGGCCCGCTGCGCCGAGGAGGAGCGGCTGGGCCTGGCCGCCAAGCACCGGCTCCACGCGCTGCTCAACGGCGGCGAGCTGCGGCTCCATCGCGCCGGCGACCGCGATCGCGACCGCTATGGCCGGATGCTGCGCACCGCCAGCGTCGACGGGCGCGATGTCGGCGACGTCCTGATCGCCGAGGGTCTTGCCCGGCCCTATGGCGGCGGCCGCCGCTCCTGGTGCTAGCCTTCCTTGCTCGCGCAGGCGATGCACAGCGCGGCCTCGGGACGCGCTTCGAGCCGTTTCTCGGCAATCTCCCCGCCGCAGCGCACGCAGACGCCGTATTCGCCTTCCTCGATTCGCGCCAGCGCCCGCTTGACCGAGGCGATCCCGCCTTCGACCAGCGCTCCCTGACCCTCGAGCGCCGCGTCGTCCTCCATCTCGACCGCGCGTTCGGAGCTATCGGGATTGAGCGGTTCGTCGAGATCGCGGGCGATATGGTCGCGGCGGCGCTCGAGCTCTTCGAGCTGGGCCTCGAGACGCGCTTTGGCGGCGGCGGTGTCGGTCATCGTGTCATCTCCTTGAAGGCGGGATCATGCCTCAACCGAAGAGCAGCGGCCAGAGCGCCATGCCGAGGCCGATCAGGCTGACGAGGAAGACGAGGGTGCGCAGCTTCGGCACCCCGGCCCAATAGAGCGGCAGATAAACGGCCCGCGCGCCGAGCCAGATCCAGCCGCCGAGCGCGGTCCATTCGCTTGTCCGATCGGCGAGCACCACGCCGAGCAGCGCGATGATCGCCAGCGGCAGCGTCTCCTGGAAATTGGCCTGCGCCCGCGCCAGCCGGCCGGCCACCGGATCGAGCGGCGGCATCTGGGCATCGCGCGCGCCGGTGTTCCAGTCGACGCCATATTGCCCGTTCCCCCTAGTCTGCGCCGCTTGTCGGAGTTCCCGGACGGGCGCAGATGCGCGATCCGCGGCCCGCCGCTTTACACATGCTTTACACAGCGAAGGGGGGTAAAACACAAACCCTGATCTTCGAAGCGGCGGCGCGCGCTGCCTCCCGGCCCATGCGCGCCCGGCGTCTCCCTAAGTTCGCACCGGCTTGACGCGCTCGACGCATCCGCCGTCCCCGCGAATCGGGGATTTCCGGCCCGGCGGAGCGGACGGCGGCGGGGCGAAAGGGCAGGCGGCATCGCATCCGCGCAGCATATCACAGGCGCGGCGATGTAGGACAGCTTTTCAGGCAGGCGGCATCGCATCCGCGCAGCATATCACGGGCGCGGCGATGTAGGACAGCTTTTCAGGCAGGCGGGGTGTCCCGCGCCGGCGTCAGGCCGCGCAGCGTCAGGCCGCGCGGGCGTCAGGCGGTTTGCCGGAGCATCGCGGCGAAGCGATCGGCGAGCGTGGCGTGCGCCGCGCGCGCCTTGTCGTGGGTGGCCTTCTGCGCCTGTTCGAGCTCCTGCGCATGGCGGCGCTGAAGATATTCGGGGTCGTTTCGGGTCTGGGCAGTCATTCTGGACCTCCTTCGGCACAAGCGGCAACGCATTCGCCTGCCATCCGGCGCCTGGCTTGCGACCAGGGACAGCGCCGATGCCCAAGAGCTAGCAGAGTCGGATTGCCCTGTCGTGAACATGGATCAAGCGTGCGCGGCGCGCGCCGAGCTGAAAAGCCGGAGGTTCGGAACGGCGGAAAAGCGTAACCGGGGAGGCGGGGGCGGTCCGGTCGCAAGGATCGCAGCCGGGCGCCCGATCGCGGAGGCGCCGCCGCCGTGGTCCGCTTCGATCGATGGCAGGCGATTCGCCGGGCTTGGCGGCCGCGCGGCAGCGTGCCATCGGG
>JAIVHR010000158.1 GCA_020200935.1 Sphingomonadales bacterium | reverse complement strand
CCGGCACACGCTGGACGCGATGCACGCCGCCTTCGAATTTGAGCCTGGCGAAGACGCCCTTGCCGGTGACGTTGGCGACGACCTCCTTGTAACCGCCGGCATCCGAAGCGCTCGCCGAGATCAGTTCGAAGCCCCAGTTTTGCTGCTCGGCATAGCGCTGATACATTCTGAGCAGATCGCCGGCGAAAAGCGCCGCCTCGTCGCCTCCCGTCCCGGCGCGGAGCTCGAGCATCGCCGGGCGCTCGTCGGCGCTGTCGCGGGGAAGCAGCTTCAGCGCAAGCGCGCGTTCGGCCTCGGGAATCGCAGCGCGAAGCTCGTCGGCCTCCGCCTCGGCCATCTCCTTCATCTCGGGATCGGCGAGCATCGCGTCGAGACCGGCAAGCTCGCTGCGCAGCCGCCGCAATTCGCGCGCCGCCTCGCCGACCGGCTCGAGCTCGGCATATTCCTTGGAGAGCGCGACGAATTCCTCGGTCGGCAGATCGCCGGTCGCCATCCGCGCCTGCAGCTCCTCCTGCCGCGAAAGAATCGCATCGATACGGTCGGGGGAGATGGTGGTCATTCGTCGAACACTGCGGCGATCGGATTTCCGTTGTCATCGCGACGTGTCGACTTGCGATAGTCGTAGAGGTCGGCGGCGCGCTGTGCCTCAACCCTGTCGCCGATGTGGGCGATCGGCACGGTGCGCTGATCGCCCGTGCGCATCGATTTCATCTGGACGACTCCTTTTTCCAGCTCGTCGCTGCCGAGAATGATCGCATAACGCACACCCGCATTGTCTGCCCGCGCCATGCGCTTTTTCATATTGCCCTTAAAATCCGTGATCGCCGCGATCCCCTGCTTGCGGATGTCGCTCAGCACGCTGGACGATGTAGCCTCGGCCTCAACGCCCATCGGGATCACGGCAACGAACGGCGCTTGATAGACATCACGATCGACCAGCATCGCCAGCCGCTCGATCCCTGCCGCCCAGCCGACCGCCGGGGTCGGCGGGCCGCCGAGCGCCTCGATCAGCCCGTCATAGCGGCCGCCGCCGAGCACGGTGCCCTGCGCGCCCAATCGGTCGGTGACGAATTTGAACGCCGTGTGCCGGTAA
>JAIVHR010000045.1 GCA_020200935.1 Sphingomonadales bacterium | reverse complement strand
GATGCTGGTCTGCATCTGGATCGTCAGCGTCGCCCATGCCCGCTTCGACAATTTCCAGAGCGGCGAACGCCAGCAGAGCGAGGGCGACAGCCGCCGCGCCAGCCGGCTGCTCGCCGAATTCGAGGCCAACGGCGCGGGCTGGTTCTGGGAGACCGACCGCAATGGCTGCCTCGTCTATCTCTCGCACAAGCTGGCCCGGATGTTCGACAAGCCTCCCGAGGAATTGCTCGGCCGGCAGCTCACCGATCTTATCCGTGCCGAAGGCGGCGCCCAGGACGGCGAGCGCACGCTGGGCTTCCATCTGAGCTCGCGTTCGAGCTTTTCCGAGATCACCGTCCGCGCGGCGATCGACGGCGAGAAGGAATGCTGGTGGTCGCTCTCGGGCCGGCCGATCATCGACGAGATCGGCCAGTTCAGGGGCTTTGCCGGAAGCGGCACCGATCTTACCGAAAAGCGCCGTTCGGACGACGAAGTCCAGCAACTCGCCCGCTATGATTCGCTGACCGGCCTCGCCAACCGTCAGCATATGCGGACCAGTCTCGAAGAAGCGCTCGGCGATCCCGAGGGCGCGGCGCGCAACGTCACCTTGATGCTGCTCGATCTCGACCGGTTCAAACAGGTCAACGACACGATGGGCCATCCGGTCGGCGATGCGCTGCTGAAGCAGGTCGGCAAGCGCCTGTTCCGCACGATCAGCGATCAGGGGATGGTCGGGCGCCTCGGCGGCGACGAGTTCCAGGTCATGCTGTCCGGCCTGGCGGACAATGCCAAACGCGGGGCGGTCGCCAAATCGATCATCGAGGCGGTCTCGCAGCCCTATATGATCGACGGGGTGACGCTGACGATCGGCTGTTCGATCGGCATCGCCATCGCCCCCGATCACGGCAACACGCCCGAGGAGCTGATCCGCAATGCCGATCTGGCGCTCTATGCCGCCAAGGGCGACGGGCGCGGCATCTATCGCGTCTACGAAACCGAAATGCATACCGGCGCCAAGAAGCGCAAGCGGCTCGAGGACGATCTCAGGAACGCGCTCGCCAACGATCAGCTGCATCTGACCTATCAGCCGGTGGTGTCGACCGAGACCACCAAGATCGTCGGCTATGAAGCATTGATCCGCTGGACCCATCCGAGCCGCGGCTCGATTTCGCCGGCCGATTTCATTCCCGTCGCCGAGGATATCCGGCTGATCGAACAGATCGGCGAATGGGTGCTGCGCACGGCCTGCGAGGACGCGGCCAGCTGGCCGATCGCCGCCCGGGTCGCGGTCAACGTTTCGCCGATCCAGTTCGCCAATCCGAACCTGCCCAAGCTCGTCACCAGCGCGCTCGCCAAATCGGGCCTGTCGCCCGACCGGCTCGAGCTCGAGCTCACAGAGAGCGTGTTCCTCGACGAGACCACCGATACCGACCAGATGTTCAAGGCATTGAAGCGCACCGGCGTGCGGCTCGCGCTCGACGATTTCGGCACCGGCTATTCGGCGCTCGGCTATCTGAAGACCGCGCCCTTCGACAAGATCAAGATCGATCAGAGCTTCATCCGCGGCGCCGCCGTGCCCGGAAACCGCAATGCCGCGATCATCAAGGCGATCGTCGCGCTCGCCAACACGCTCTATATGGAAACCACCGCCGAGGGCGTCGAGCTCGAGGACGAGATCGAGCTGGTGCGCGAGCTCGGCTGTTCGCATATCCAGGGCTTCATCTACGGCAAGCCGATGCCCAACGGCGAAGTCCACCGCCAGCTCAATGACGGCCAGGGCAAGGCGGTCGCCGCGGGCTATCGCGCCAGCCGCAGCCCGCGCACCAGGGTGCTGCGCTCCTCCTCGGCCGAGATCCGCGGCAAGGCGCACAAGGTGCTGATCCGCAACATCTCGGCGACCGGCGCGATGATCGAGGGCCTCGAGGAACTCGAAGCCGATGCCGATGTGCTGATCGAACTGCTCGAAGACCAGATGTTCCCGGCCAAGGTCCGCTGGTCGGAGGAAAACCGCGCCGGCCTCGAATTCGCCAGGAGCTTCGACCTCGAACGCTTCAACGCCGCCAGCGCGCTGCCATCGATGCGCAAGGCGGCGAATGGGTAGGTGACTTGGTCGTCACCCCAGCGAAGGCTGGGGTCTATCCCAGCTCCGAATTTTCACATCACCAAGCTGGGATAGATTCCAGCCTTCGCTGGAATGACGTAAATTGCCGACGAATCATTCTTCTACCCACCCCGCCAATTCCCGCCGCACCAGCTTTTCGAGCATTTCCATCCCCACCGCACTGTCGTTGAGGCAGGGGAGATAGGCGAAGTCGGTGCCGCCGGCTTGAAGGAAAGTCTCGCGGCCCTCGATCACCAGCTCTTCGAGGGTTTCGAGGCAGTCGGCGGAAAAGCCGGGGGCGACGACCGCCACCTTGCGGATATCCTTTTCGGGCAGCGCCTTGAGCATGTCCGCGGTCGCCGGTTCGAGCCATTTGGCGCGGCCGAAGCGCGACTGGAAGGCGATGAAGATCGGCCGGCCGAGGGCTTCTCCCAATAGCCGCGCCGTCTTCTGGCACTGGCAGTGATAGGGATCGCCGAGTTCGAGCGTGCGCCGCGGCATGCCGTGAAAGCTGGCGATCAACGCCTGGGGCGCGAAATCGAGCGCCGCCTCTGCCTCGCGGATCGACTGCGCAAGTGCGTCGATATAGGCCGGATCGTCGTGATAGGGCGGCAGGGTACGGAGTGTCGGCTGCCAGCGCATCCTGGCCAGCGCGGCCCCGGCATCGTCGACGGCGGTCGCCGTCGTCGCGGCGCAATATTGCGGATAGAGCGGCGCGAGCAGGATCCGTTCGCACCCCGCCTCCTTCATCTGTTCGAGCCGGAAGCCGATGCCCGGGCGGCCATAGCGCATCGCATGGCGCACCGCGATTTCGGACCCGAGCCGCTGTTGCAACGCATCGGCCTGTTTGGCGGTGATCACGGCGAGCGGCGAGCCCTCGTCGGTCCAGACCTTGGCGTAGGCACCCGCCGATTTGCGCGGGCGGGTGGTGAGGATGATGCCGCGCAGGATCGGCTGCCAGAGCAGAGCCGGCAGCTCGACGACGCGGCGGTCGGAGAGGAACTCGCCGAGATAGCGGCGCACCGAAGCCGGATCGGGGGCGTCGGGCGTGCCGAGATTGACCAGCAGCACGCCGATCCTTGGCGGCGGCAGATCGGGATGGAAATCGGGCTTGTCCATTAGCGAAGGTTCATTTCAAATTTTCCCCCTCCCCTTTAGGGGAGGGGTAGGGGTGGGGTCGAGCCGACAAGTGGCTCGATGCCGCTTGTCGGCTCTTTGAGCCGAGCGCGTCCGCGTGCGAACGCGCACCCACCCCTTCCCCTCCCTTGAAAGGGAGGGGTTCCAACCCGATCACGCCACTCCGCCGACGAGGAAGGGGAGCTTGCGCAGCCGTTGGCCGGTCGCGGCATAAATCGCATTGCCGATCGCCGGCGCGATCGGCGGCACGGCGATCTCGCCGACCCCGCCGGGCTCCTCGGTGCTGTCGATCAGCGCGACCTCGATGCGCGGCGTGTCGGCCAGGCGCGGCAGCCCCATGCCGTCGAAATTGCGCATCACCGGTTCGCCGCGCTCATAGGTGACGGGAAGGCCGAGCGCCGCCGAGATGCCGAAGACGATGCCGCCCTCGATCTGCTGGCGGACGATCTCGGGATTGATGATCCGCCCGCAATCGACCGCCGCGACGACGCGCTCGATCACCGGGCGCTGATCGTCGCCGATATGCAGCTGGGCGACCATCGCGACATGGCTGCCGAAACAGCTATGGGCGGCGAGACCCATGCCGTTGCCCTGCTCGCCGCCATCCCAGTCGGCGATCCGGGTGGCGGTGGTCAGGCAGCGGGCGAGCCGCGGCGCATCGCCGAGCATGCTCATCCGGAAGGAGAAGGGTTCGATCCGCGCCCGGCGCGCCAGCTCGTCGACGAATGTCTCGGTGAAAAAGGCGGTGTAGCTGTGGGCGACCGATCGCCAGATGCTGCAATCGACGCCGTAATCGACCGCCATATGTTCGATCGCGAGATTGGGGATCGCGTAGGCGGGCTCGGCACCCTCGACCGCGCCGCGTGCCGGGTCGTCGGCGCCGCCGCCGGCGATTTCGGGCATCACGCGCCGCGCCATCTGGTTGCCCGCCGAGGGCACGGCGATGCGGCTGTGGAGCGCGGCGATCCGGCCGTCGCCGGTCAGCTTGCCGGTCAGCCGCCCGCGCGCCGCAGGGCGCATATGGCCGCGCCGCGTCTCCTCCTCGCGCGACCAGGTGAGTTGGACCGGGCGGCCGAGCTTGCGCGCGACGATCGCCGCCTGGACCGCCGCGTCATGCTCGACCTTGCGGCCGAAGCCGCCGCCGATCAGCATCGGGTAGATGGCGATCGCGGCGGCATCGAAGCCGGTGGCGCGGGCGACCGCCTGGCGCATCAGTCCCGGCGCCTGCGACGGTGCCCAGACCTCGATCCCCTCGCTGCTCGCCCGCGCCGTCGCGGTGAGCGGTTCGATCGCCGCATGCGGCGCGAAGCCGACCTCGTAAGTCGCTCTGAACGCGCCGCTTTCTCCGAAGGCGGCGGCGAGATCGCCGCGCTCGACGAAGCGCGCGCCATCATCGCCGTCGAGCGCCGTTTCCAACATCGCGCCGATCGCGGCGTCGTCGGGGGGGTCGTCTTCTTCATCGCCTTCCCAGATCGGTTCGAGCGCCTCGACGCCGCGATTGGCCGCCCACCAGTTGGTCGCCGCGCAGGCCACGAAGCGCGGATTCTCGACGATCGCCATTACCCCCCGTGTCGCATGCCCGCCAGTCGACGTCCCATCGCGCCGCCGCCGCCCGGCAGAGCGAGGCGCGGGCCGCCGCGCCGGCCTCGCGGAAGCGCTGCTCGAAGCCGCGGATCGAGCTCGATCCGCCGGTGATCATCAGCGAGTTCCTGACCGCATATTCGCGCGCCGCCCATTCGCCGGCGCCGCCGAGAAAGGCCGGCAGCATCTGCCCGGCGCCCTCGGCGACCAGAAAGTCGTTGGCATAGAGCGGATTGATCGGCGAGGGTTCGACGCCGACGGTCCGCCAGTCGGCGCCGAGCTCGTCGGCGAGCGCCTGCGGCAGCGCGGTCCAAACCCCTTGTCCCATCTCGGCTTGCGGCACGACGACGCTGACCCGCCCGTCCTCGCCGATCTTCAGAAAGGCGTTGAAGATCTCCTCGCCTTCGGCGGCGACCAGATTGTGGCTGTATTGGCGCGGCCAGACCGCCCAGCCGACGGCGAGCCCGACGCCGATACCGCCACCGATCAGCAGGCGGCGGCGGGTGATGCCGAAGCGGGGGGAGTCAGCCATGCTCGCGCTGATAGGCGAGAGTGCGAGGAGAGGCTAGATATCGATCGTCACATCATCTTCGGCTGGGAAAAGACGCGCGTGATTTCAGGTTCGAAGCTTTCGAGGCTGTCGACCTCGAAATCGGGATCGAAGGCTTCGGCGTCCCATTCGTCGACCAGCTTGCAGGCGAATTCGTACCAGCTCTTGTCTTTGTGATCCTCGCGCATCGTCGTCGAGCGGCCGAGATAATTGTAATAATAGGCGCCCTGGAAATCCTGGTGATAGCGGATCGCCTCGGCGATATCCTCGCTGACATAGGGCTTGAGGATCTCGGCCGCGATGGCGCCGTGATTGGGCACCGACATGGTCTTGCCGATATCGTGGCAGAGCGCGGCGACGATCTCCTCGTCGCTCGCCCCGGCATTGCGCGCGAGCGTCGCGGTCATCAGCGAATGCTGGAGCTGCGAACAGCCGAAGCCGAGCGTCAGCTCGTCGAGCGACTTGAGATGCTCGATGATCCGCTTGGGCGCGTCCTCCTGATAATGCGCCTGATGCTCGGCGGCGATCACCATCCAGTCTTCGGGCTGGCCGTCCTGCATCCGGGTGAAGGATTTATGTTCGCTTTCCTCCTGGGCTGCGGTCGCCATGGCGTTTCTCCTATCCTTATTTCGGTGACAGTGCACTTAATTCCATCGGGGATCGAGGAAGCGGTGCGATGCATCCGAATTAAGTGCACTGTCACCGAAACGGGCTGCTTTCCGTTTCGGGTCGCGGCCATTATGAGGACAAAAAGCCTCAGGGGGAAGAGTTGGACGTTTCACCGTTTGTCGTCGCAAGCCGCGATGTGCTCCAATGGAGCGAGCTCGGGCTCAGTCCGATCGCGCTCGATCTCGGCTTCTTCCAGCTGCGCTGGTACAGCCTCGCCTATATCGCCGGCATCCTGCTCGGCTGGTGGTATCTGCTCAAGCTGATCGCAAAGCCCGGATCGCCGATGGCGCGCCGCCATGCCGACGATCTCGTTTTCTATGCGACATTGGGCGTGCTGCTCGGGGGGCGGCTCGGCTATGTGTTTTTCTACAAGCCGCTCGAATATCTGGAAAATCCAGTAGATATCATACGGGTCTGGGATGGCGGCATGTCCTTCCATGGCGGCGTGATCGGCGTCAGCCTCGCGATCCTGCTGATGGCGCGCAAGCACAGGCTCGATTGGCTGCGGATCCACGATTACGTCGCCTGCACGGTGCCGATCGGCCTGTTCTTCGG
>JAIVHR010000341.1 GCA_020200935.1 Sphingomonadales bacterium | reverse complement strand
TGCATCATCTCGGTCGCGCCGATGCCGTCGATAATGCCGATCCCGGTCGCTTCGTGCCATGCGTGCCAGACCGTCTCGGGCAGATGCTCGCCGGCCGAGACGCAGCTTTCGAGGCTCGATATGTCGGCCCCGCCGAGCTTGCCGAGCAGCGTCTTGTAGGCGGTCGGCGCGGTGGCGAGGAGATTGATCCGATGTGTCTCGATCGCCGCGAGCAGTGGATCGGGGCCGGGTTTCTCGATCGTCACCGCGGCGCCGCCCGAACGCCAGGGAAAGATCAGCAACATGCCGAGCCCGAAGGTGAAGGCGAGCGGCGCCGAGCAGGCCCAGCGCTGTCCCGGTTGGGGCTGCAGCACGTGCCGCGAGAAGCTGTCGGCCGGGGCGAGGATGTCGCGATGGAAATGGACGCAGCCCTTGGGCTTGCCCGTCGTGCCCGAGGTGAAGGCGATCAGCGCCGGATCGTCGCGATGGGTGTCGATGGCGGTGAAACCCGGCGCGGCATCGGCGATCCGGCTGGCCATCGCGCCGCCGGTATCACCGTCATAACGCAGAACGCTCTTCGCCAGGCCCGTAGACGCCGCCGCTTGGTCGAAGGCGTCGGCAAAACGCGAATCGACGATCGCGTGGCTGACCTGGGCCTTGTCGAGGATCGTCGCGATCTCGCCGGCGCGCAGGATCGGCATCGCCGCCACCACCACGCCGGCCGCCTTGAGGATGCCGAGCCAGGCGGCGAACAGCATCGCCGTGTTGGGGCCGAGCAGCAGTACGCGGTTGCCGGGAACGAGGCCTTCCTCCTCGGCGAGGATGCGCGCGATCCGGTCCGACCGGTCGGCCATCTCGGCATAGCTCCAGCAGCCGGCATCGTTGATCACCGCCGGCGCATCGGGGTCCGCGGCTCTGTCGATCAGCTCGACCGCGGCGTTGAGCCGTTCGGGATATCGGAGCTCGGGGAGATCGAAGAGGAATTCGGGCTGCTCGTGCGCGGGCGGCAACCGGTCGGCGACGAAGGTGTCGAGGTGGGCGCTTTTCATCGGGGGAGTGCCTGCAACCTTTGCCGAGCCATCCCGACCACCGCTCGTCCTGAGCCTGTCGAAGGGCGATTGGCACTCCGTCTA
>JAIVHR010000215.1 GCA_020200935.1 Sphingomonadales bacterium | reverse complement strand
GCCGAGCTGCTCGAAAGCGCGGTGACCGACCGCACCAGCGCGATCGTCGTCAACAGCCCGCTCAACCCGGCGGCGGCGATGCTCGGCGACGGAGAGCTGGCATTGCTCGCGCGTTTCTGCATCGAGCATGATCTGATCGCGATCTGCGACGAGGTGTGGGAGCACATCGCCTTTGACGGCCGCGCCCACCGTTCGCTGATCACCGAGCCCGGCATGCGCGAGCGGGCGGTCAAGATCGGTTCGGCCGGCAAGATATTCTCGCTGACCGGCTGGAAGACGGGCTGGGCGATCGCCGACCCATCGCTGATCGAAGTCATCGCCAAGGCGCATCAATATCTGACCTTCGCCACCCCGCCCAACCTGCAGAATGCCGTCGCCTACGGCCTCGGCAAGGATGACGCCTATTTCACCGGCATGCGCGCGGATTATCAGGCCTCGCGCGATCGGCTGGCGAAGCGACTCGACGAAGCGGGATTTGCCGTGCTGCCGACCGAGGCGACCTATTTCCTCTCGGTCGATCTCGCCCGTTCGGGCGTCGCCATGAGCGACCGCGAATTCTGCCTCGCCGCGCCGGAGCAGGCGGGGGTCGCCGCGATTCCGGTTTCGGCCTTTTACGAAGCCGATCCGGTCGATACGGTGATCCGGCTGTGCTTCGCCAAGGCGGACGACATCCTCGACGAGGCGGCCGAACGGCTCGGCCGCTTCCGGCAGCGACTAGTGGGAGAGAATGGATGAAGACCCGCGCCGCCGTCGCCTTCGAAGCAAAGCGGCCGTTGGAGATCGTCGAGCTCGATCTCGATGGGCCTCAGAAGGGCGAGGTGCTGGTCGAGCTCAAGGCGACCGGCATCTGCCATACCGACGCCTATACGCTGGACGGGCTCGACAGCGAGGGGCTTTTCCCGAGCGTGCTGGGCCATGAGGGCGCCGGCATCGTCCGCGAAATCGGGCCGGGCGTGACCAGCGTCTCTCCCGACGATCACGTCATCCCGCTCTACACGCCCGAATGCCGGCAATGCAAAATGTGCCTTTCGGGCAAGACCAACCTGTGCAGCGCGATCCGCGAGACCCAGGGCAAGGGGGTGATGCCCGACGGCACCAGCCGCTTCTCCCATAAGGGCGAGACGATCCACCATTATATGGGCTGCTCGACTTTCTCGAACTTCACCGTGCTGCCCGAGATCGCGGTGGCGAAAATCCGCGAGGACGCGCCTTTCGAGACCAGCTGCTATATCGGCTGCGGGGTCACCACCGGCGTCGGCGCGGTGGTCAACACGGCCGATCTGCGCCCCGGCGACAATGTCGTCGTGTTCGGGCTCGGCGGGATCGGGCTCAATGTGATCCAGGGCGCCAGGATGGCCGGCGCGGACCGGATCGTCGGCGTCGACATCAACCCGGCCAAGGAGGAATGGGGCCGCAAGTTCGGCATGACCGATTTCGTCAACCCGCAAGACGTCGGCAATGTCGTCGAGCATCTCGTGAACATGCTCGATGGCGGGGCCGATTACAGCTTCGATTGCACGGGGAATACCGAGGTCATGCGCGACGCGCTCGAATGCTGCCACAAGGGCTGGGGCACGAGCATCATCATCGGCGTCGCCGAGGCCGGCGCGACGATCGAAACCCGCCCCTTCCAGCTCGTCACCGGACGCAACTGGCGCGGCACCGCATTCGGCGGCGCGAAGGGCCGGACCGACGTGCCTCGAATCGTCGACTGGTATATGGACGGGAAGATTAAAATCGACCCGATGATCACCCACCGGCTGAGCCTCGAGGAGATCAACACGGGGTTCGACCTCATGCATGCGGGCGAGAGCATCCGCAGCGTCGTTATTTACTGAACCAGGCAAGGAGAAACCGGAATGTATTCGCACGTCATGGTGGGCTCGAACGATATCGAGCGCTCGAAGAATTTCTACGACGCCCTGTTCGGCGCGGTCGGCGGCAAGCCGGCGATCGAAGACGACAAGGGCCGGCTGATCTACATGCACAACGACAATATCTTCCTCGTCACGCCGCCGATCGACGGCGCGCCGGCGACCCACGGAAACGGCTGCACGATCGGCTTCGCGATGGACGGCCCCGAACAGGCCGAGGCTTGGCACAAGGCCGGGATCGAGGCCGGCGGCACGGCGATCGAGGATCCACCCGGCATCCGCGAGGGCGGCTTCGGCCAGCTCTATCTCGCCTATCTGCGCGATCCCGACGGCAACAAGCTCTGCGCGCTGCACCGGGTGGTCTAGGCACCCGCCGGGAGGAGCCGAAACCATGATGAACTCGCCGGTTTGCCGGATGCTCGATATCGAGTTTCCGCTGTTCGCCTTCTCGCATTGCCGCGATGTCGTCGCCGCGGTGTCGAAGGCGGGCGGGATGGGCGTACTCGGCGCGGTAGGGCTGACGCCCGAACGGCTCGAGGAGGAGCTCGCCTGGATCGATGCCGAGGTCGGCGGCAAGCCCTACGGCCTCGATCTGATCGTCCCGAACAAGATCGCCGAGGAAGCGAAGGGCGACGTGACGGCGGCCGATCTCCGCAAGGCGATCCCCGACGCCCATCTCGATTTCGCACGGAGCAAGCTTGCCGAATATGAGATCGACAGTGAGGACCTATACAATTTCTCCGCCAGCCGCCGCGGCGGGGGCCGCAACATGCAGGAGGCCGGCGCGCGCGAATCGCTCGAGGTCGCCTTCCGCCACCCGATCCGGCTGATCGCCAACGCGCTCGGCGTGCCGCCGTCCTTCATGATTGAGATGGCAAAGGAGCGCGGCGTGCCGATCGCCGCGCTGGTCGGCGCGAAGGAGCATGCGCTGCGCCAGGTCGCGGCAGGCGTCGACATCCTCGTCGTCGCCGGCGGCGAAGCGGGCGGCCATTGCGGCGATGTCTCGACCCTCGTGCTGGTGCCCGAGGTCTGCCGTGCGCTCGAGGAGATGGGCTCTGACGTGCCGGTACTCGCGGCCGGCGGCATCGTCACCGGCGAACAGATGGCCGGCTGCATGGCGATGGGGGCGGCGGGCGTCTGGTGCGGCTCGGTCTGGCTGACGACTCCCGAAGCCGAGACCTGCCCGGCGGTGCGCGAGAAGATGCTCGCTGCAACCTCGCGCGACACGGTGCGCTCGAAGAGCCGAACCGGCAAATACAGCCGCCAGCTGCGTTCGCCCTGGACCGACGCCTGGGAGGCCGAAGGACCCGAACCGCTGCCGATGCCGCTCCAGTCGCTGGTCGCCGAGCCGGCGCTCGCCAGGATCGACAAGCTCAGCCAGGGCGGTCACGAGGGCGCGACAGCGCTCGCCACCTATTGGGTCGGCCAGGGCGTCGGGCTGATGAACGAATCCATTTCCACCGGCCAGGTGGTCCAGCAATTCAAGCAGGATTTCATCGCCGCCTGCGAGCGGCTCGCGGGCTCGATCGGCGACTAAAGGCGCCCCTCCGCCGGACGTAAGAAAAGAGGGGCACCGCGACCGAAGCCGCGCCGCCCCTCCTTCTTTCGCCCCTCCCCCTTAGAAGCGGAAGCCCGCGGCCAGGCCGTAGCGACGCGGCTCGAGCGTGAAGATATTGGTATAAAGGCCCGATGACTGGTCGGTCAGATAGAGACCGGTCACCGCATCGTCATTGAACAGATTCTGCACGAAGGCGCGGACGTACCAGCGGTTGTCGGCACCGGCCAGCTGAAGCTGCGCGTTGACCTGCCAATAGCCATCGATCCGGTTGACGTCGCCATTGAAGATATTGCCGTAGCTTTGCCCGATATAGGCGGCATCGACACGCGGTACGATCGTCATGCCGCTATCGAATTCAAAGGTATACTGTACGCCGGCCGAGACCTTGAAGTCGGGCGCCTGCGGCAGTTCGTTGCCGCGGATATTGACCGGAATACCCTGGTCGATGCCCGGTGCCTGTCCGGCGAAGACCTGAATGCCGGGGAAGAATGCCGAGAGAGGCTGGGCCTGGGCCGCCAGCACGTTGCAGATGCTGAAAGCACCGAGCGACGTGCCGAGGCCGCTATCGGCCGGGAAGGTAGCCGGTCCCTGAAGTCCGAGCCCGCCGTTGACGGCAGTGACGAAGGCGGCAGTATTGGCGAGGCTTCCCGAGGTCACCGCGCAGTTGAAGGCGGCGGTGATGTCCTTGATGATCACCGAGTTCGGATCGCCGCCCGAGGGATCGCGCTGATTGACGAGGAACCTGTCTTCCGAGACCTCGGTATTCAGGTAGCTGGCGCCGAAATTGATCAGCCAGTGATCGTCGGGCGCGAGGACGGCCTCGAGCTCGAGCCCCCAGATATCGGCATCGACATTGTCGTTGACCGAGGTCCGCGCGACGATCCGGCTGAGCTGAAGCCCGCTATATTTGTAATAGAAGGCGGTCGCGTTGAGCGTCAGGGCGCCGTTCCAGAACTGGTTGCGCGAACCCAGTTCGAACGAGTCGATGGTTTCGGCATCGAAGATTTCCGGGACGGCAAAGAGCGGCTGCAGCGGCGGGTTGATACCGCCCGATTTGTAGCCGCGCGAATAGGAGAAATATATCGAATTGTCGGGCGCGAACTGCCAGTCGAGAACGGCACGGCCGGTGATTTCACTGAAATTGGCGCTACGTTCTTGCACGAGCTGGTTTCCCGGTGTCCCCGGGTCGGCGTCGTATGTGCCCACGAAGGGAGAATTGAAGGCATCGCCGGTGGTGCCGTAGGGGGTAAGGAAGCTCGCCAGTGTGCTGCGCGCTCTCACCGACTTTTCGTCGATGTTGTAACGCAGGCCGCCGGTGAATTGGAGCGTGTCGGTGATATCCCAATAGAGCTCGCCGAAAACGCCGTATGATTCGAGCCCGTAATCCTGCGTGTTGTTGCGGAAATAGGGG
>JAIVHR010000044.1 GCA_020200935.1 Sphingomonadales bacterium | reverse complement strand
GCGTCACATCGCGCACGCTCTCCCGCGCACCAAAGGCGGCAGCGGGGTCTTCCAGTTCGGCAGCCGGCGCGGCGACCGTTACGCAGGCCGCGATAAACGCAGCCTGCATTTTCCAGATTTTCACAATTCTTTCCCTGCTACTTTCAATGCTTTGATACTGGGCATCGAACTGGCTCGGTAGAAAAAATTGGCCCGAAAGGCAAGGGAACCCTTGACGCGCTGCGGACTTGGTAGGTTTATGAACCGCATTCCCCGATGGAGACTCCCGTGACCAAAGCCCTCCCTGCCCTCATGGCTCTCGCGCTGGTCGCCGGCTGTGCGCCGATGGCCGAGCAGGATGCGCGCATCGATACGCCCGCCGCCAACCCACAGATTTCGGTGGAGACGCTGCGCGGGTTGACCGAGACGCTGTCCTCCGACGAATTCGAGGGCCGGGCGCCGGGCACGCGAGGCGAGGAACTGACGGTCGAGCTATTGGCCGAGCGTTTTGCCGCGGCCGGCCTCGAGCCGGGCAATGGCGACAGCTGGTACCAGGAGGTGCCGCTGGTCGAACTGACCGCCGATCCCGACTCGGCACGCCTCTCCTATTCCGGAGGCGGCGAGACGCGCTCGCTCGATTATGGCGAGGAAATGGTGATCTGGACCAAGCGGGTCACCGGATCGATCGATGTCGAGAATGCCGAGATGGTCTTCGTCGGCTATGGCATCAACGCGCCCGAGCGCGGCTGGAACGATTATGAGGGCATCGATGTCACCGACAAGGTCGTCGTCATCCTGGTCAACGATCCCGATTATCAAAGCCCCACGAACGACGGCACCTTCGATGGCCGGGCGATGACCTATTACGGCCGCTGGACCTACAAATACGAGGAAGCCGCCCGGCAGGGCGCGGCGGGCGCGATCATCGTCCACGATACCGAGCCCGCCTCCTATGGCTGGAATGTGGTCGAATCCTCTTGGACCGGGCCGCAGCTCGATATGGATGCCGAGGACAATCACATGGACCGCCTGCCCTTCGAGGGCTGGGTGACCAACGAGGTGGCGCGGGCGATGTTCGAGGCCGCCGGCAAGGATCTCGCCACGCTCAGCACCGCCGCGCGGCAGCAGGGCTTTCGCGCCGTTCCGCTCGGCCTGACGGCAAGCGCCCATCTGGAAAGTTCGATCCGCCGCCAGGCCTCGCGCAATGTCGTCGGCATTTTGCCGGGCGCGACGCGGCCCGACGAATATATCCTCTACACCGCCCATTGGGATCATCTCGGCCGCTGCACGCCCGACGAGACCGGCGACGACATCTGCAACGGCGCGCTCGACAATGCGACCGGCACGGCCGGGCTGGTCGCGCTGGCCGAAGCACATGCCGCGGCGGAACCGCTCGACCGGTCGCTCGTCTTCCTGGCGGTGACGGCCGAGGAATCGGGGCTGCTCGGCTCGGCCTATTATGCCGACGATCCGGTCTTCCCGCTCGCGCAGACGGTCGGCGGGATCAACATGGACGGGCTCAATATCGTCGGCCCCTCGCGTGACGTAGTCGTGGTTGGCGGCGGCAAGTCGGAGCTCGAGGAAATTCTTGCCCGGGCGGCCGAGGCACAGGGCCGCGTCATCCGGCCCGAGCCCTCGCCCGAAGCCGGCTATTTCTATCGCTCGGACCATTTCTCGCTGGCCCGGCGCGGCGTGCCGATGCTCTATGCCGAAAGCGGCGAGGATTTGCGCAATGGCGGACCGGAGGCCGGCCATGCCGCCTCGATGGCCTATCGCGAAGCGCATTATCACGCGCCCTCGGACGAGTATGATCGGGGCTGGAACTGGGCTGGCGCGATCGAGGATCTCGAACTCTATTACACGATCGCCCGCGAACTCGCCGAGAGCGAGGCCTGGCCGAACTGGTACGAGGATGCCGAATTCCGCGCCGCCCGCGATGCATCGCGCGGCAATCAATAGCCCCCTTCAGGAGAGATATGCCATGATCCGTCCCCTTGCTTTCGCCCTCGCCGCCTCGCTGATCGCGAGCCCCGCCGCCGCCTGGCAGGAACAGGAAGACCCGGCGCGCTCGATCCTCAACCGGATTCTCGATCGCGTGCTCGGCCCCACCGAACAGGCCGATCAGACCCAGGTCCCGGTCGCGCCGGACGGCACGATTCCGCTCGAAACCATTCTCGCCGCCGACTTCCGCGCCGAAGACCGCGCGCGCGACCAATATCGTCACCCGGCAGAAACGCTTGCCTTCTTCCAGGTCGCCCCCGCCATGACGGTGGCCGAATATGCGCCCGGCGGCGGCTGGTATACGCGGGTGCTGGCGCCCTATGTCGCGCAGCGGGGCCGCTATCTCGCTGTCAATCCGCCGGCCGGCGAAGATGCGACGACCGATTTCGCGACTGCTTTCCCCGCCCGCGCCCAACAATGGACCGGCGCCCCGGCGAGCAGCGTCACTGCCTTCGAAAGCGATGAAATCCCGGCCGGTCTCGAAGGCTCGGTCGATCGCATCCTGATCTTCCGCAACATCCATTCTTTGCTCAATGGCGGCATTGCCGACACCGAGTTGCGCAACCTCCGCCGGTTGCTCGCCGATGACGGCCTGATCGGGGTGGTCCAGCATCGCGCGCCGGAGAGTGAGCAATGGGAGCGCGCCAACGGATCGCGCGGATACGTCAAACAATCGGACGTCGTCGCGCTGTTCGACATGCATGGTTTCGAGCTTGTGCAATCGTCGGAGATCAACGCCAATCCGCGCGACACCGCCGCATGGGACCGCGGCGTCTGGACGCTGCCGCCGGCCTATCGGCTCGGCGATGTCGACCGCGACTATTATTCCGCGATCGGCGAAAGCGATCGGATGACGCTGCTCTTCCGCAAGGCCGACTAGCGGCCGCGCCACGACCGGGAGGACAAGGCGGCTTATCTCATCGGTTGAGCAGATCGGCGCGCGCCCTCTCCTGCGCGCTACTCACCCGTGCAACTCCACCGCGCGGGCAAAGACCTCCTCGAACATCTCGTCGGTCAGTCGCCCCGTATTCTGGTTGTAGCGCGAACAATGATAGCTATCGATCAGCAGCGGCCCGCCCGGTATCCGGTGCTCGGCGGCATGGCCGAACTTATAATGCCCGGCCGTCTCGCCATAGGCGCGCAGCGTCGATGCATGGGCGATCGTGCCGAGCGCGACGATGATCTCGAGCCTCGGCAGCGCATCGAGCGCCGGCGCGAGGAACTGGCGGCAGCTGTTGATCTCCGCGCCCACCGGCTTGTTCTGCGGCGGCACGCAGCGCACCGAATTGACGATGATCGCGCCGGTCAGCGCGAACCCGTCATCGGGCCGTGCGTCATACTCACCCGTGGCGAGACCGTATTTCTTCAGCGTGCCGTATAGAAGATCGCCGGCATGATCGCCGGTGAAGGGCCGCCCGGTGCGGTTGGCGCCCTGCAGCCCCGGGGCCAGACCCGCGATCGCCAGCCACGCCTCCGGATCGCCGAAGCTCGGCACCGGCGCGTTGAACCAGTCGGGATGGGCTTCGCGTTGCTGCTCGCGAAATTCGGCGAGACGCGGACAGAGCGGGCAATCGCGCGGCGGTTCGGTGGCGGGCAAGGGCGAGGACATGGCCGGGGCGATAGCGGCTATGGCCCGGCACGGCCAGCATCGCGGCGACCGAAAGCATCGGCTATGGAGCGCCGATGGATCATCGATACGCCCTAGGCCTCGGCGCAAATATCTATCGCAGCGGACCGCCCGCCCGCGCCATAAAACGCGCGCTCGCCACGCTCGAAGAATGGGGAATCGACATTCTCGCGCGGTCGCGCGTCCTCCACACCCGCCCGCTCGGCCCGGGACAGCGCAATTTCGCCAACGCCGCGGTGATCGTCGAGACGGAGCACGCACCTCCTGCCCTGTTCGCGCTGGTCAAGGCGATCGAACGAGACTTCGGTCGCCGACGCAGCCGGCGCTGGGGAGACCGGGTGCTCGATATCGACATCATCCTCTGGTCGGGCGGAATCTGGGCCGACCGCGACATCGCGATACCCCACCCGGCTTTTCGCGACCGCGCCTTCGTGCTCGATCCACTCGCCGAGATCGCCGCCGACTGGCACGACCCGGTGAGCGGACGCACCATCCGGCAGCTGCGGCATCGGCTGAGCGCCCATTCGCCGGTTGACCGGGCCGGTGCGCCCCCCTAACTCGGCGCCCGGTGTCGGGCCCTTAGCTCAGTTGGTAGAGCAACTGACTTTTAATCAGTAGGTCGCTGGTTCGAACCCAGCAGGGCTCACCACCGTTTCGCTATTTGCGCGGGCGCAGGGCGGGGCGGCGGTAGGTTTCGGGCGTCTCTTTGTAGTGGCGGTAGAAATCCTCGTCATGCTTGGGGACAAGCTCCGCCAGGTCCGACATTTCGAGCGACTCAAGCCGGATCTCCTCGTCGAAATGCATGCCGAAGCGGGTGCCGCTAGCCCAGACGATCTCGCCGCGCACCTCGCCGATGCCCTTCAGCATGACGGTGTAGCTGGTGCCCGGAATCAGCGGATCATCGGAGACCCCGCCAAGCCCCGTTGTCGACAGGTTGCGGACGCGTACCGGAGTGGGGCCACCGCCCTCTGCCATCAATCTGGCGGTGGCGAGCAATGCCTTTCTCTTCTGCCGATCGGCCTTAAGCTTTTCGGATTCCGCGTTCATTTGTCGTTCCAGTTGCAACCTTAACCTGCGCTAGCAGATCGTGATTAACAGTTTGCGAATTCGCGCCCCGCGAATCCTCTCGACTTTCGCGTTAATTCAAGCGGCGAAACACAAGCGAGAGGTTGTTGGCCGGCATCGCTATCGTGCGCTCGAGGATCAGTCCACGCTTCTCCGCATCCGCACGGACGTCGTCGAGATTGCGGACGCCCCATTCGGG
>JAIVHR010000340.1 GCA_020200935.1 Sphingomonadales bacterium | reverse complement strand
GCCTCGTTATTCATCAGCCCGACCAGATTGCGGGTGACATAGACATAGCCGCCGGGGATCGCGAAGGCGTTCTCGACCGGCGAGTTCAGCAGGCTGATGGTGAAGGCGGCCTGGCTGTCGGCGAGCCCCGACTGGACGGCGATGCGCTGGCCGACGCGGGTGACGTAGGCCGATTGCGCGCCGTCATAGGTGCCGCCGAATTGCTCGAGCAGCTGCGGATGCGCCTGCGCCCCCTGCTGGCGCTCGCCCTGCGAGAGCGGCGCGCCGGCCTCGGGTCCGCCGAATCCCGGCACTCCGGCGCAGCCGGTGGTCCCGAGAGCGAAAGCGGAAACGGTAAGCAACAGGCGGTTCTTCATCGGGCTTCTCCGGGGATTGCAGTGATATTCGGATCAACTGCGTAACGACCCTTCGGGTTCCGCGCGATGTGGAGATGATCCCCCGGGCCGAAACCCTTCGGGGGAGGATTCAGCTGCCGATGGTCAGGAATTTCCGCCGGCGTTCGGCGACGATCTCGTCGGCCGGGCGGCCGGCATGGCGCTCGAGCTCGCGCTGCACCGCCTCGGCGAGCGTCGCGATCGCCTGATCGGGATGGCGGTGGGCGCCGCCGGCGGGCTCGGCCACGATCGTGTCGATGACGCCGAGCCCTTTCAGCGGTTCGGCGGTGATCCGCATCGCCTCGGCCGCGTCGGCCGCCTTGTCGGCGGTGCGCCAGAGGATCGATGCGCAGCCCTCGGGCGAGATCACCGAATAGATGGCGTGCTCGAACATCAGCACCGAATTGCCGGTCGAGAGCGCGATCGCGCCGCCCGATCCACCCTCGCCGACGATCGCCGTGACGATCGGCACCTTGACCTGCAGGCAGGCCTCGGTCGAACGCGCGATCGCCTCGGCCTGGGCGCGCTCCTCGGCCTGGATGCCGGGAAAGGCGCCGGGCGTATCGACGAGGGTGACGATCGGCAGCCCGAAACGGTCGGCGAGCCGCATCAGCCGGATCGCCTTGCGATAGCCTTCGGGCTTGGCCATGCCGAAATTGTGCCGGAGCCGGCTTTCGGTGCTGTCGCCCTTCTCATGGCCGATGACCATCGCCTCGATACCGCCGATCTTGCCGAGCCCGCCGATGATCGCCTGG
>JAIVHR010000339.1 GCA_020200935.1 Sphingomonadales bacterium | reverse complement strand
GCCCCGCGCGGTCCATCGCGAAGCGCACCGGCAGATTCTGGATCGCCACGTCATGGACGACCTGGTCGTAGGCGCGCTGCAGGAAGGTCGAATAGATCGTCGCGAAGGGCTTCATCCCCTGCGCGGCGAGGCCGGCACAGAAGGTCACCGCATGCTGCTCGGCGATGCCGACATCGAAGGCGCGGTCGGGGAAGGCCTCGGCGAATTTGTCGACCCCGGTGCCGCCCGGCATCGCAGCGGTGATCGCGCAGATGCGCTCGTCGGTCTCGGCTTCGGCGATCAGCGCCCTGGCATAGACGCTGGTGTAGCTCGGCGGGCCGCCGCCCTTGCCCTTGTCCTGCTTGCCGGTGACGACGTCGAATTTGGCGACGCCGTGATATTTGTCGTCGGCCTGCTCGGCGGGCTCGTAGCCCTTGCCCTTTTGCGTCACGACATGGACGAGGATCGGCCCCTCCTCGCTGTCGCGGACATTCTCGAGCACCGGGATCAGATGATCGAGATTGTGGCCGTCGATCGGGCCGACATAATAGAAGCCCAGTTCCTCGAACAAGGTCCCGCCGGTGACCATGCCGCGCGCATATTCCTCGGCGCGCGCCGCGGCGTCGTGGATGCGGCGCGAGATCTTCGCCGTGACCCGGGAGGCGAAGGAGCGCAGCCCGGTATATTCCGAAGAGCTGATCAGCCGCGCGAGATAGCCCGACAAGCCGCCGACCGGCGGGGCGATTGACATGTCATTATCGTTGAGGATGACGATCAGCCGGTTGCCCGCCTGTTCGGCATTGTTCATCGCCTCATAGGCCATGCCGGCGCTCATCGCGCCGTCGCCGATCACCGCGATCGCCTTGCCGTCTCGCCCCGACAGCTTGTTGGCGACGGCAAAGCCGAGCGCGGCCGAGATCGAGGTCGAGCTGTGGGCGGCGCCGAACGGGTCATATTCGCTTTCGGAGCGCTTGGTGAAGCCGCTGAGCCCGCCGCCCTGCCTCAGCGTGCGGATGCGGTCGCGGCGGCCGGTGAGGATCTTGTGCGGATAGCATTGATGGCCGACATCCCAGACCAGCCGGTCATCGGGCGTGTCGAAGACGTAATGGATGGCGGTGGTCAGCTCGACGACGCCGAGCCCGGCGCCGAGA
>JAIVHR010000338.1 GCA_020200935.1 Sphingomonadales bacterium | reverse complement strand
GCCCTGGTACGGCTGGCTGCTGCTCGCTTTGCTGCCGCTCGGCGGGGCGCTGATCGGCACCCTGGCGGCGCGGCTGACGGTGCTGTCGGCGCTGCGCCGGATGCTGTAGGGCTTTTTTCGTGATCCGCCGCATTCTCGCCTTTCTGCTGCTTGCCTGGCTGCTCGGCTTTGCCGTTTTCGCGCTGACCTTGCCCGGTCCGGCCGGGCCGCGCGCGACCGACGGCATCATCGTGCTGACCGGCGGCGAGGGGCGGATCGAGCGCGGCATCATGCTGCTCGAAAACGACCGCGCCGAGCGCATGCTGGTGTCGGGGGTCAACCGCACGGTGCGACCCGTCGAGCTCGCCGAGCAGACCGGGACCGACGAGGAACTGTTCGCTTGCTGCATCGATCTCGATCAGAATTCGGTCGATACGCGCTCGAATGGCGAGGAGGCGGCGCGCTGGATCGCGCGCAACGACTTTCGCAGCGTGCGGCTGGTCACCACCGACTGGCATATGCCTCGAGCAAGGTTTGAGATAACCAGACTGGTTACGAGCGATATCGATATTTTGTCGGATGGGGTAGAGAGCGAGCCCGATTTCATGCAGCTCTTCCTCGAGTACAACAAATATCTGCTGCGCCGCATCGGCGTGCTGATCGGGGTATGATGTCCGGGGAGCGCGGCCTGATGCACTTGCCGTGCTCCTGCGAAGGCAGGAGCCCAGTCCCGCGCTGGCCGGATTCTTCCACAACCGGTCGGACTGGATTCCTGCCTTCGCAGGAATACGGACCACGCCGGATGGGGGCAATTGAACCACGATCATGCCGCTGATCCGCTCGATCCTCTTCGCGCTCGTCTTTTACGGGCTCAGCGTGTTCTTCGTCATCGCGGCGATGATCGGCGCGCTACTCAACGAGCGGCGCTGTTCGCCGCCAAGCATCAGGCGATGTTCGAGGCCGTCGAATTGCTGATCCTGCTCGATGCGCCGATCGCCGTGCTCAAATCCGAGCTGACGAAAATCCCGGGCTGGGGCTGGCTGGCGGGGAAATATGGCGGCATCGCCGTCGACCGCGCCGGCGGCGCCAGGACGATGCGCGAGATGCTGCGCCAGACCAGGGCGGCGCGCGAGAGCGGCCGGTCGGTCGTCATCTTTCCCGAGGGCACCCGTGTCCGCCCCGGCGAAACGCCGCCGCTCCGCGCGGGATTCGCCGGCCTCTACCGCCAGCTCAAGCTCCCCGTCGTCTGCATCGCTATCGACAGCGGCAAGGTCTGGCCCAGGGACGGCTTCGTCAAATATCCGGGCACCATCACCTTCCGCTTCGCCGCCCCGATCCCGCCCGGCCTCGAGCGCGAAGAGATCGAGGCCCGCGTCCACCGCGAGATCAACGCGATCGAGCTGGGGGAGGGTGAGTTCGAGGCTGGGACTGACGTGCCCCGATCCCGTTCGGGCTGAGCCTGTCGAAGCCCTGTTCTTTTCTTTCGATTTCTGAATAGGAAAAGCAGCCCTCCGACAGGCTCAGGGCGAACGGGAGAATGTCACCCCCTGAGCACCGCCCCCAGCTTCTCCGCCGTCGCGACAACGCGCTCCGAAATGCCCTTGAGTTCATCGTCGGTGAAGCTCTTTTCGCCGGGCTGGATCGTGACTTCGATGGCGACCGACTTCTTGCCTTCCTCGACGCCCTTGCCGGTGAAGATGTCGAAGACGCGCGCTTCGGCGATCCATTGCCGGTCGGCGCCCTTGACCGCGCGCAGCAGATCGCCGGCCGGCGCCTCGGCATCGAGGATGAAGGCGAAATCGCGGGTCACCGGCTGGAGCGAGGGCGGCGTATAGGCCGGGCGCAGCCGGCTCGCATCGCGCGGCTCGGGGATCGCGTCGAGATAG
>JAIVHR010000043.1 GCA_020200935.1 Sphingomonadales bacterium | reverse complement strand
GGGTAGAATCGCTCGACCTCATCGAGCGCCGCCTCGATCAGCGTCTCGGCCTGTTCGAGCGTCAGCCCCGCCGGCCCCGACATGTCGAGGATCGCGGCATGGCGGAACAATACCATCGAGGAGGCCGCCCACATTTCGAAATGGCCGACCCAGAGCTGCTCGTTGATCAGCCCGAAAGCCTCGTAAACCAGCGCGCGTTTCTCTTCGGGGACGCGGATGTCGGGCAGCGCGAGAAATTGCAGCACCCGATCGACGGGCCGCCAGACGGCGCGCAGCTCATATTGCGTCCAGCTGCCCTTGAAGGCGGCGACGATCTCCTCGTCGCCATTGCGCTCCGTCTGCCAGCCATGCGCGGTGAAATAATCCTCGAGAATGTCGAGCGGGCTCTCGGCGATCGGGCCGTCGCCATATTCGTCCAGATTCATGTCCGATGCGCCCCGATCCGTGTCATGGGCGCGGAGTGAATCATCGCCGGTCCCGGCGCAACCCGAGATGGTTCAATAACTGTGGACGGGTAGCCGCAAGCATCGGGAAAGGCTTATTTCTTCTTCGAATCGCGCTTGGCGGGCCTGCCGCCGGCCTCGATCGCGTCGAGCCGGGCCTTGAGCGCCTCGGCTTCCTCGCGCGCCTCGGCGGCCATCTGCTTGACCGCATCGAATTCCTCGCGGCTGACGAAGTCCATGCCGCCGACGAACTCCTTGGCCTTTTCGCGCATCGTCGTCTCGGCCTCGCGGCCCATCCCGGCGATCGTGCCGGCTGCCGCATTCACCATCTTGACCAGATCGTCGACCAGCTTGTTTTCGCTTTGCATGGAATCCTCCAGAAAGAATCGTCCCGCTAAATCTGGGTGCTGCGCGCGCCGACGACAAGTGTTTCGGCCTCGGGGTTCATCCGGTCGATCGAGAAGTTGAGCATACCGGCGAAGCACAGCCAGACGAGATAGGGCACCATCAGCCAGGCCGCCGCCTTGCGGACGCGCGCGAAGGCGAAGGTCGTGGCCAGCGCCAGCGCCAGCACCAGCAACAGCCACCAGAAGGCGAAGCTGACCTGATGCATGCCGAAGAAGATCGGCGACCAGAGCAGGTTGGCGATCAGCTGCGCGGCGAACAGCCCGATGCCGATGCCGCGCCCGCGCGAGCCGCGCGCATGGACCACCATCGCGAGAGCCAGCCCCATCAGAATGTAGAGGATCGGCCAGACGACGCCGAACAGCCAGCCCGGTGGCTGGAAGGCGGGCTTTTCGAGCGCTTGATACCAGCTGCTGTCGCCCGATCCGGAGAGCATCCCCGATGCCGTTCCGAGCAGCACGATCAGCGGCACGAGCACCAGCGCCCATCTGAGGAACGACATTCTGAGCTGCCCCGCGGTTGCTACTCCGACCATCACGCGTCCCTCTATTTGGGCCTTCCCTTCCGGCTGCCGCTCGATAGCTTCAATTCGCGTCGGAATCCAAGCGTTCGGCGCCGATCAGATATTCGACATTGCCCTTGGGTCCCGTAATGGGACTTTGCGTCACGCCGGCGACCGCCCAGCCCTGTTCGCCAAGCCAGGCACCGACCTCCTCGCAGACCCGGCGGTGGATCGCCGGATCGCGCACCACGCCGCCCTTGCCGACTTCGGCGCGCCCGGCCTCGAATTGCGGCTTGATCAGCGCGATGAGGCGGGCACCGGGCCGGGCGAAGGAAAGCGGCGTTTCGAGTACCTTGGCGAGCGAGATGAAGCTCGCATCGCAGACGACGAAATCGATCGGCTCGGGAATCTCGGCCGCCGTCAGATGCCGCGCATTGGTCTGTTCAAGCACCGTCACCCGCGCATCGTCGCGCAGGCTCCAGGCGAGCTGGTTGGTCCCCGAATCGACGGCAAAGACGCGTGCCGCGCCATTCTGCAGCAGCACATGGGTGAAGCCGCCGGTCGAGGATCCGACATCGAGCGCCACCGCGCCGGCCGGATCCCAGCCGAAATGCCGGAGGCCATGGGCGAGCTTGACCCCGCCGCGCGAGACCCACGGATGGTCGCGTCCGCGCACCTCCAATCCGGCATCCTCGGCGATCGGCTGCCCCGCCTTCTCGATCCGCTGCTCGCCCGAAAAGACCTTGCCGGCGAGGATCAGCGCCTGCGCCTTCGAGCGCGATTCGACGAGTCCGCGTTCCACGAGCGCCTGGTCGGCGCGGATTCGCTTGGGCATCGCATCCTCTTCACCGTTCGGGCTGAGCTTGTCGAAGCCCTGCCCTTTCTTCAACCGGAACCAAGAAAAGGACAGCCCTTCGACAGGCTCAGGGCGAACGGAGTTATGCAGTTGCCTTTCCCGCCCCTTTCCCGGCAAGAGGCTCGGCAAATGCGCTTTCCCGTCGAAACCGACTATCGCCGCTGGCGCCAGCCGATCCACCGCCACAGTCGCGAGGATTTCCTCGCGCTCGAGAGGCTGCCCTCGGGTCTGCATATCATCGATTACGGCGCAGTCGAACTCGCCATGCTGGTCAGGAACCGCAGGGCCAAGGCGAGTTTCTACGGCTTCCACGCCGCCCAGAGCCCGACCAACCGCCGCCCCGTCCCCTATTTCCAGGGCCGCAAGATCGCGCCGGCGCGCATGAACACGGTGCTCGTCACCGATCCCTCGCTCTATCTCCATGAAGACGTCCGCGTCGGCTGGTTCTACGGCAACCGGCATATCGACATGCTCGCGGAATTCCCGCCGATCATGGACAGACTCGATGCGCTGATGGGCGCCGAGCGACGGCTGCTCTGGGGCAACAGCGCCGGCGGCACCGCGGCCTTCCTCTTCGCGCGCGA
Source organism: Sphingomonadales bacterium (assembly GCA_020200935.1). Classification (GTDB taxonomy): domain Bacteria; phylum Pseudomonadota; class Alphaproteobacteria; order Sphingomonadales; family Sphingomonadaceae; genus Parasphingopyxis. The sequence goes on along the minus strand of JAIVHR010000043.1, from coordinate 2,115 downwards.
GGAGGACACGAGCGTCGTCATGAACCCGCAGGTGATCCTCAGGAACTTCACCTGGAGCCGCGTCCAGCCCTGGCTCGAACATGGCTTCGGCTTCGACCCCGACGAATATTGGGAAGGCCGCCGCTATGGCGAGCTCCATCTCGATCTGCGCGACCGGCCGCCGAGGGGCCGGCTCGTCTATTGCCAGAACCGCCATGACGATCATGTCCAGTTGCAATTGGAGCCGCTGGCCGAGGTGATGGGCGTTTCGACCGAGGAAGGCGACGACGGGCGCTTCCGGCTGATCCTCGGCGATTGGGGCCGCGGCCACATCCCGCCGCCGAGCGAGGTGCAGAAGGGTTTCGTTGAGGAGGAGGTCGAGCGGATGCTCGGCCCGGCGAAGGGGTGGCGGCGGTGGTTCGGGGGCTAAAGTTCCCGCGACGTTGACAGAAAGTGTACACGCGCTGCGCGCGAATTGGCGGCAAAGTTTACAAAGTGGGCGCATAGCGTTGTGCGCGGACGCAAGATTGTTTCAAAAGCCGCACATGTCGCGCCTCCACGCGCGTAGGGCGTGGTTTTGCGCCGCATTCGGTCATTGCGAGGAGGCGAAGCCGACGAAGCAACCCGGAGCCGTCAAGGTCGGCGCGTGAAGCTCTGGATTGCCGCGCTCCCTCCGGTCGCTCGCAATGACGACTCGCGGGCAGCAGTTTCTAGCCCGAAAATCGGGGAAGAAGAGCGCACCGGCAGAGTCGCTTTCCGAGATCGGACGCTGAGAAAGAGCCGCGAATCGATTATCGCATAATAGCGTGCGTGTAGGACAGCGTTTTTCGCGACTGGATATTGCGGTGGCGGCGACTCTGTCATACATGTATGACAAAAGGAGTCGCCCCATGCTTGCCGTCCGCCTCGATCCCGATCTGGAAAAGCGTCTCGCCGCGTTGGCGAAGAAGACCGGGCGTTCCAAATCCTTCTATGCGCGCGCCGCGCTCGAGGAGTATCTCGAGGATCTGGAGGACTATTTCCTCGCCGAGGAGCGGATGAAGGGCCTCCAGCCCGATGACATGATCGGCTTCGACGATATGATGCGCAAGCTTGACCTGGAAGATTGAATTCGCCCCGTCGGTCGAGAAGGACCTGCGTCGACTGGGCCGGCCGGCCCGCATCCGCGTCATGAAATTTCTGCAGGATCGGATTGCCCGGCTCGATGACCCGCGCAGCCTGGGTCAGGCGCTCGGCGGAGAATGGTCCGGATATTGGCGATATCGGGCGGGCGACTATCGCATCATCGCGAAAATCGTCGACGATCGGCTGAGCATCTGGATCGTGCGCGTAGCGCATCGGCGGGAGGTCTATCGGTAAGGGGCCACCACCGCGCTGGGAATGAAGTTTGGTGCGCTATCACCGGAATTTACTGTCACCGTAATTCGAGGATCGCGTCACCCCGGACTTGATCCGGGGTCCAGGGCGGCAGGCGATGTCGCTCGTGGCTCTGGATGCCGGATCAAGTCCGGCATGACGGATGGGTGGGGAGCGGGGGTTCCACGCTGGCCGCGAATGCTCGGGGGTATGCGCCCTTCGCTTCCCCTCACCCCGACCCTCTCCCCGCCGGGGAGAGGGACTGCCACCTCACAGATCAGTCCGTTGAACGGAAGCCTCTCCACACCCAACGACCGAAATAGGTAAGCGCTATGAGAAGCAACGGAATCCCGAGAATTGGAGAAAGCGATCGTAGTTTTTGTGTTCTGTGCGGCCTAGTCGACAAAACCAAAACTTCATTCTGCACATCCTCATCGGCAAGATTTTTGATCTCTTCTCGAAGTTGTTTATAGGTTGGCTCTACTAAATTTCCGTCGCGCCAACCGTTGCTTCGAGGCCGATTGAGATATCTACTCACTAAACTTTGAGTCTCGGGGAAGCCCACCCACGGTGGAATCGACTTCAATTGTAAATCAGGCTCTGAACCGTCGTTTGTGTAAACGGCGCCTTCACGAACATACCAGAATGGTTCTGATGATAACTCGGGCGAATAGTAATAGCCCAAAATTAGCGACGCATAAAACAGCAGCGTGCCGACGATCCACAATCGCCACCAGCCACCGAGCCTCTTCACGCCCTGACCCCCGCCTCCTCCACGCC
>JAIVHR010000214.1 GCA_020200935.1 Sphingomonadales bacterium | reverse complement strand
TGTTGAAAAACAGCTTCACGAGCCATAGCGCGCCCTTCCCAGTCCGCGACCGTCAGTAGATTGCATGGATCTGAGTCGATGAAAAGACTTCCGTGCGGGCCTCCCGTGAGAGCCAATTAGGTAATGGAACTGGCAGGCGGCATCGCCGATCTCGACGAACAGATAGCCAAACTGGAACGGCCATGCGCTGGAATGGCGGCGGTATGGCAGAGCCTGCCTGAGCGGCTGCGCTACATCTGCGACCTATTGGGGCTGATCGATGTTCCCCCAGATGTGCATTACCAGCTACTCCATCGCAGCGCCTCGGCGCTGGTCGAGGCTGAAAGGTTCGACGCCAAGATGGCCGGGATGATCGTCCATTCCTTCTCACCTAAGAACAGGTGGCGAGCGGCCTTTGACCGCTTCGTTGATCTGCTTGGCGGGTCCGCCGAGTCGGACGATCCAATCAGAATTTCTGTTCCTTCTGGCAAGACGCTGATGTTGGGATGGGCCTCGGGGTCGCAGGAGTTCCGCCGCGCATGAGCCGGTTGACTAACGAAGCCGACGGCACCCTTTGGTGCTATGAGACATTGGCAACAACCAATGGATCATTGGTGCCGGACCATTCGGCTAGGCTTTCCCGTACCGTGGACGCCATGCTCGATTTTTTGGCGTAGAGCTTGCCCGCTGGGGGCATATTTGGGGGCATTATTCGACGGCGAGCTTGATAAAATAACGGATTTTAACGGGTTATATGAGTGATTCGAGTCCTCTTCTGGGCACCATTTCCCCGATCTTCGAGACCAATCAGCTTGTCTCGCCGAGCCCTTCGCGGCGCTTGCGGCACGGTACGCCGCGGGATAACAGGCTGCACGGCCACCGCGTGCAGGTGAAACGGATTTGTCCCAGAGACCGCCTCTCCTCATTCTCGGCATGCACCGTTCGGGCACTTCGGCGCTGAGCCGGGCGATGAATATCTGCGGCTGGCAGCTCGCGGCGCGGATCATGCCGCCGAGCCCCGGCAACCCGGCAGGCTATTGGGAACCGATCGAGATCGTCCGCTTCAACGATCGATTGCTCAAGACGATCGGCAGTCACTGGGCCGACCCCCGTCCCTTGCCCGAAGGCTGGTCCGAACGGCCCGAAGTGGTGGCGATGCACGGCGAGGCCAGGGATATCCTCGAAGCAGAATTCCCAAGCCTCGACGGCATCGTACTCAAGGACCCGCGCTTTTCGCGCCTGCTGCCCTTCTGGGAGCGCGTCTTCGAAGGCTGCGCGGCGCCGCCGGCCTGCCTGATCATGAGCCGCCATCCGTTCGAGGTCGCGCAATCGCTCGCGCTGCGCGAACAGATGGACTTGAGACACGGGATGTTGCTCTGGCTCGCATACATGCTCGACGCCGAAGGTTGGAGCCGCGGCCGGAGACGCGCGACGGTCGATTATAACGCTCTGCTCGCCGATTGGCGGGGGAGCCTCGAACCGACGCTCGATGCGGTGTGGCCCGAAGCCAGGCCAGCGATGGAGGCCGGCGCGGATGAGCTCGACGCCTTTCTCGACAAGGGCCATCGTCATTTTGCCGAAGAGGCGGACGATCTACCGGCGGCCGGACCCGCCGCCACGCTGATCGGCCGCACGCTCGACTGGTTCCGACGAGCCGACGCAACGGTTGCGGAGATCGACGCCATCCGCGCGGATTGGCTTGCCTATTGGGAGCGTCCCGAGGCCGAGGCCGAATGCGCGGCGATGATGGAGGCGCTGCCGAGCCACCATTTCGAGATCGCGACCCAATTGAAGGCTGAGGGCGCGCTGCCCGAAGCCTTGCAGGAGATTGATCGGGCGATTGAAGGCGCGCCGGGCACGACCAATTACCATGCGCGGCGGGGCGAAATCCTGTCCGGGCTCGAGCGGTTCGAGGAGGCCGCGGCGGCGTTCGAACGGGCCATCGAGATCGGCGGTTTCAATCCGAATCAGCTGCGCAATCTGTGCGAGGCCTGTGCCGAATGCGGGCGCGGCGATCGTGCCGTCGCGGCCCTGCGCGGTGCGCTCGGTAAGGCGCCCAACATACCCTGGCTGGCCAGCCGGCTCGGTGCGAAGTTGGCCGATTCGGGCCATACAGCCGAAGCCCAGGCAATGATCGAGATCGCCCTGGAGGGCGATCCTGAAAACGACCTCCATCACGAGGGTCACAGCAAGCTGCTCGAGAAGATCGGCCGGCGCGAGGAGGCGATTGAAGCGATGCGCCGGGCGATCGCATACGCCGAGAAGCCCCGTTACAAGAAGCGCCTCAAAGCGCTGCTCGCCGCGCGGGATTGAACGCGGGCGCTAGAGCGAGGGGACTAGAGCGAGGGCAGGTCGAGGCCGTGTGCCTTCGCCGCCTCGATCGCGACATCGTAGCCCGCGTCGGCATGGCGCATGACGCCCGAGGCGGGGTCGTTCCAGAGCACGCGTTCGAGGCGTTTCGCGGCTTCGGGCGTGCCATCGGCGACGATCACCATGCCGGCATGCTGCGAATAGCCCATGCCGACGCCGCCGCCGTGATGCAGCGACACCCAGGTCGCGCCGCTGGCGGTATTGAGCAGGGCGTTGAGCAGCGGCCAGTCGGAAACCGCATCGGATCCATCCTTCATCGCCTCGGTCTCGCGGTTGGGGCTCGCGACCGAGCCTGAATCGAGATGATCGCGGCCGATCACGACGGGCGCCTTGAGCTCCCCGCTCGCCACCATTTCGTTGAAGGCGAGGCCGAGCCGGTGGCGATCGCCTAGCCCGACCCAGCAGATTCGCGCCGGCAACCCCTGAAACCGGATCCGCTCGCGCGCCATGTCGAGCCAGGTGTGGAGATGATCGTCATCGGGCATCAGCTCCTTCACCTTCGCGTCGGTCCTGTAGATATCCTCGGGATCGCCCGAGAGCGCGGCCCAGCGAAAAGGGCCGATGCCGCGGCAGAAGAGCGGACGGATATAGGCCGGGACGAAGCCCGGAAAATCGAAGGCGTCGGCAACGCCCTCGTCCTTCGCCACCTGACGGATATTGTTGCCGTAATCGAGCGTCGGCACGCCGGCATGATGAAAATCGAGCATCGCGCGGACATGGATCGCCATCGACGCGCGCGCCGCTTTCTCGACCGATTTGGGATCGCTCTCGCGCTTCTCGCGCCACTCTTCGAGGCTCCAGCCGAGCGGGAGATAGCCGTTGACCGGATCGTGCGCCGAGGTCTGATCGGTGACGACATCGGGACGGACGCCGCGCTTTACCAGCTCGGGGTAGACCGCCGCCGCATTGCCGAGCAGCCCGACCGACACCGCTTCGCCCTTCGCGCAAGCCTTCTCGATAATCGCTAGGGCTTGGTCGAGATTGTCGGCCTGCCGGTCGAGATAGCCGGTCTTGAGCCGCATCTCGATCCGGCTCGGCTGGCACTCGACGGCGAGGCACGAAGCGCCCGCCATCGTCGCGGCGAGCGGCTGGGCGCCGCCCATGCCGCCGAGCCCCGCGGTCAGGATCCATTTGCCGGTGAGGTCGCCGTCGAAATGCTGGCGTCCGACCTCGACGAAAGTCTCGTAAGTGCCTTGGACGATGCCCTGGCTGCCGATATAAATCCACGAACCGGCCGTCATCTGGCCGTACATCATCAGGCCCTTCCTATCGAGTTCGTGGAAATGGTCCCAATTCGCCCATTCGGGGACGAGGTTCGAATTGGCGATCAGCACGCGCGGCGCGTCGGGATGGGTGCGGAAGATGCCGACCGGCTTGCCCGACTGGACGAGGAGCGTCTGATCATCCTCGAGCCTCCTGAGGCTGGCGACGATCGCATCGAAGCTCTCCCAGTCGCGCGCCGCGCGGCCGATGCCGCCATAGACGACCAATTCCTCGGGCGCCTCGGCGACCTCGGCGTCGAGATTGTTCATCAGCATCCTGAGCGGCGCCTCGGTGAGCCAGCTCTTCGCGCTGAGCTCGGTGCCGCGCGGCGCGGAAATGCAGCGCTGATTGTCGAAGCGGGTCGGCATGGGGAGTCCTTGAAGCTGGCTGCGTACGCCAGCCCCATATCCGTTAGGGCTGAGCTTGTCGAAGCCCGTTTCTCCTTCCGAGAAACGCCCTTCGACAGGCTCAGGGCTAACGGTCCGCGTGGTCAGCGTCCTGCTTCGCGAAATCGAGGCAGGCGGCGAGCACCCGGCCCAGCGCCTCCTGCAGCGGCGCGGCGCGTTGCTCGTCCCACGCGGGCGGCCAGCCACTATCCTCGTCGGCATAGCCGCGGATCGCGAGTTCCATCTGGATCGCATGGACGCCGTCGCCCGGCGCGCCGTAATGCCGCGTGATCCAGCCGCCCTTGAAACGGCCGTTGGCGACCCAGCTCCGCCCGCTCGCGGCACAGACCTCGGCGAGTGCCGCCTGCAAAGCCGGCGCGCAGCTACGGCCGTCATCGGTGCCGATGTTGAATTGCGGCAGCTCGCTATCGAAGAGCCGCGGAACCATGCTGCGGATCGAATGGGCGTCGTAGAGCACGACCGTGCTGCTGGCCTCGCGCAACCGGTCCAGCTCTCCGGCGAGCGCGGCGTGATAGGGCTCGAACCAGCCGGCGCGCCGCTCGGCGATTTCTTCGGATATCCTCGGGAATATGTGTCCCGGCATGAGGCACGCTGACCAGCAGCGGCGCGTCTCTGCGCTCGACGGTCAGCCAGTCCTTCATCGGCTCTCGTTCCAAAGGTCCCATCGAGACGCAAAGACCCCGTTCGTCCTGAGCGAAGTCGAAGGGCGAGCCGCAAGCGATATCGTGTGCCGCACGCCCTTCGACTGCTGCCTGCGGCAGCGCTCGGGACAAACGGAGGAGCGACAGGTTACCGGGGTTCGCCTGTAGAGATTCATCCCGTCACTCCGGGAAGATCGATGTCTTCGGTCAGCGCCCCCGCGGTGACGAGCCCGGTCGCAAGGGCGATGTCGGGCGCGAAATGGCGGTCCTCCTCGAGCGTCGGCACCTCGGCGCGCAACCTCGCGCGCACCGTCTCGAGCGCATCGCTCGAAGTGAGCGGCGCATGAAAGTCGTAGCCCTGGACGGCGGCGAGATATTCGATGCCGATAATGTTGGCCAGGTTGCGCGTCATCTCGAGCAGCCGCCGCGCGCCATGCGCGGCCATCGATACGTGATCCTCCTGGTTGGCCGAGGTCGGGATCGTGTCGACGCTCGCCGGACAGGCGCGCTGCTTGTTCTCGGACACCAGTGCGGCGGCCGTCACCTGCGGAATCATGAAGCCCGAATTGAGACCGGGCCGGGGGGTCAGAAAGGCCGGCAGCCCCGACAGCGCGGGATCGATCAGCAGCGCGATGCGGCGCTCGGCGATCGAGCCGATCTCGCAGATCGCCAGCGCCAGCGTGTCGGCGGCGAGCGCCACCGGCTCGGCGTGGAAATTCCCGCCCGACAAAGCCTCGGCCGGATCGGTGAAGATCAGCGGATTGTCGGTGACGCCGTTGGCCTCGGTCGCCAGCGTCTCGGCGACCTGCCGCAGCACGCCCAGCGCCGCCCCCATCACCTGCGGCTGGCAGCGCAGGCTGTATGGATCCTGGACGCGCTCATCGTCCTCGCGATGCGACGCGCGGATCTGCGAGCCCGCCATCAGCTGGCGCAGCGCCGCGGCGACCTCGATCTGGCCGGGCTGGCCGCGCAGCGCGTGGATACGCGGATCGAATGGCGTGTCGGAGCCCTTGGCGGCCTCGGTCGAAAGCGCGCCGGTGACGAGCGCGGCGCGGAACAGATCCTCGGTCTCGAACAAGGCGGCGAGCGCATAGGCGCAGGAGAATTGCGTGCCGTTCAGGAGCGCGATGCCTTCCTTGGGTCCAAGTTCGAGCGGAGCGAGGCCGGCGGCTTCGAGCGCTTCCTTCGCGGGCTTCCTCTCGCCGTCCGACACGATCTCGCCGACGCCGATCATCGCCGCGGCGAGATGGCATCGGATCGCCGACGCCCGCGGCATGGCTCAGCACCAGATTGAGCTGGAGCCGGGCGAGATCGTCATCGCCGATCCGCTCCGAAGCGAGCTTTCCGAAGCCGGTATTGATGCCGTAGACGGGCTCGCCGCGCGACAGGATCTCGCGCACCGCCTCGGCGCTCGCGGCGATGGCGGGGCGGGCGGATTCGGCGATGGTCGGCACCACGCCATGTTGGATTTCGCGCCAGTCGGCGAGCGACACCGCACCGGGCTCGATAGTCGTCTTCTTCATCGCCCCGCCCTTATGCGCGAATGCAGCGGATTGAAACCGATCCGGTAGACGAGCTCGGCTGGATGCTCGACATCCCAGATGGCGAGGTCGCAGGCCTTGCCGACTTCGAGCGTTCCCGCTTCCCCGCCGAGCCCCAGCGCGAGCGCGGCATTGCGGGTCGCGCCGATGAGGCATTCCTCGACGGTGAGGCGAAACAAGGTCGCGCCCATATTGAGCACCAGCAGCAGCGAGGTCAGCGGCGAGGTGCCGGGATTACTGTCGGTAGCGAGCGCGATCGGCACGCCGGCCTCGCGCAGCGCACCGATCGGCGGCAGCTGCGTCTCGCGCATGAAATAGAAGGCGCCGGGAAGCAGGGTGGCGACGGTGCCCGCCTTCGCCATCGCGGCGACGCCCCCGTCATCGAGATATTCGAGATGATCGGCCGAAAGCGCGCCGAATTCGGCCGCCAGCGCCGCGCCCGAAAGGTTCGAGAGCTGCTCGGCATGGAGCTTGACCGGCAGATCGTGCGCGGCCGCCGCCTCGAACACCCGCCGCGTCTGGCCGGGCGTGAAGCCGATCCCTTCGCAAAATGCATCGACGGCGTCGGCGAGGCCGTTCGCGGCGGCGGCCGGGATCATCTCCTCGCAGACGAGGGCGACATAGCCGTCCGCATCCTCCTTATATTCGGGCGGCAAGGCATGCGCGCCGAGCAGCGTCGTGCGCACGCGGACATCGCGCCGCTCGCCGAGCGCCCGTGCGGCGCGCAGCATCTTCAGCTCGTCCTCGGTGGTGAGGCCGTAGCCCGATTTCACCTCGATCGTCGTCACGCCTTCGGCGATCAGCGCATCGAGCCATGGCAGCGCCAGCGCGATGAGATCCGCCTCGCTCGCGCTCCGCGTCGCCTCCATCGTCGAGGCAATGCCGCCGCCCGCCCGCGCGATCTCCTCGTAGCTCGCGCCTTCGAGCCGCTTCTCGAATTCGCGCGCGCGGCTGCCGGCGTAGACCAGGTGCGTGTGGCAATCGATCAGCCCCGGCGTGATCCAGCGTCCCGCGCAATCGATGACCTCCTCGGCCCCGGGCGCCTCCGCCTCGGCGCCGACGAAAGCGATCCGGCTGTCGCGGCAGCCTATCGCGCCATTCTCGATGATACCGAGCCCCGAGCCGGTCATCGTGGCCAGCCGGGCGTTGCGCCAGAGACGATCCATCCGCCTATCGTTGGCCGAAAATCCCGCTATGTCTAGGGCGCGATGGCGATCTGGTTCGAAACTGCCCTGACCCCCGACGGATGGCGCGACGGCGTACGCGTGATCGTCGAGCAGGGTCGCATCGCGCGCGTCGAACCGGGCGACCCGCGCCCCGAGGACGAGCGCCACCGGATCGGCATCCCCGGCCTGCCCAACCTCCACAGCCACGGCTTCCAGCGCGGCATGGCGGGGTTGACCGGCGAGCGGAAGGGCGAGGAGAATTTCTGGAGCTGGCGCGAGGTCATGTACCGCTTCGTTGACCGGCTCGACCCCGAGGACATCGCCGCGATC
>JAIVHR010000213.1 GCA_020200935.1 Sphingomonadales bacterium | reverse complement strand
CGCAGGGCCGACACGTCCTCGCCTCCGCCGAACCGGTCGGCGCAGAAGGCGGCCAGCCTTTGCTCGAAATCACTGTCGGACATCGCGGTTGACGCTAGCGTCAGGGAGGCAGGGGTTCAACGCTTGCCTTGCGGCCCGGCGCTGCTTAGTCCGACCCCGTTCTGCGTCATTCCGGTGACGGTACTCTCATTAGGAGACACCATGCGCGCATTCATCTTTCCGGGGCAGGGCAGCCAGCAGGTCGGCATGGGCAAGGCGCTGGCCGAGGCGAGCGCCGCGGCGCGCGCCGTGTTCGAGGAGGTCGACGAGGCGCTCGGGCAGCATCTCTACAGGCTGATGACCGAAGGCCCCGAGGACGAGCTGACGCTGACCGAGAATGCCCAGCCGGCGATCATGGCCAATTCGATCGCCACCCTTCGCGTGCTCGAAAAGGAAGGCGGCATGAAGCTCGACGACAAGGCCGATTTCGTCGCCGGGCACAGCCTCGGCGAATATTCGGCTCTGTGCGGCGCCGGGGCCTTCGACCTTGCGACGACCGCGCGGCTCTTGAAGCGCCGCGGCCAGGCGATGCAGGCGGCGGTGCCGGTCGGCGAGGGAGCGATGGCGGTGTTTCTCGGCCTCGATTTCGACGATGCCGAAGCCGCGGCCGAGGAGGGGGCACAGGGCGAGGTCTGCGTCGTCGCCAACGACAATGCGCCGGGGCAGTTGGTGATTTCGGGCGCCAAGGCAGCGGTCGAGCGCGCCTGCGACATCGCCAGGGAGAAGGGCGCCAAACGGGCGATGCCGCTTGCCGTCTCGGCGCCGTTCCATTGTTCGCTGATGATGCCGGCCGCCGATGCGATGGAGGAAGCGCTCGACGGCGTCGAGATCCACCCGCTTGCCGCGATGCTCTACGCCAATGTCACGGCGATGCCGGTCGGCGAGCATGAGGCGATCCGCGGGCTGCTCGTCGAGCAGGTCACCGCGATGGTCCGTTGGCGCGAGAGCATCGAGGAGATGGCGAAGCAGGGGGTGAGCGAGTTCATCGAATTCGGCGGCAAGGTCGTCGCGCCGATGGTCAAGCGGATCGTGCCCGATATGGCGCAGCGCAGCCTGGTGTCGATCGCTTTAAATCAAATGGGTAATCGGGCCTCGCGACAATCCAGGCCGAGCAAATTCCTTTTGGTGGCTTTGTGTCTTTGTGTGAGTCAGAATAAAACAGACCCAAAGGAAATTCCATGTTCGATCTTTCAGGCAAGACGGCGCTCGTGACCGGGGCTTCGGGCGGTATCGGATCGGCGATCGCAAGGGCGCTGGCCGCGCAGGGGGCGAAGGTCGGGCTTTCGGGGACGCGCGAGGATGCGCTGAAATCCGTCGCCGTCGAGATCGGCGGCGATGCCGCTATCCTGCCCTGCGACCTCTCCGATGCCGAAGCCGTCGACGGGCTCGTGCCGGCGGCGCTTGAGGCGCTCGGGCAGCTCGATATCCTTGTCAACAATGCCGGCATCACCCGCGACAATCTCGCCATGCGGATGAAGGACGAGGAATGGAGCGACGTGATCCGGATCAATCTGGAGGCATCCTTCCGGCTCGCCCGCGCTTGCCTCAGGCCGATGATGAAGGCGCGGAGCGGGCGCATCATCTCGATCAGCTCGGTGGTCGGCGCGACGGGCAATCCGGGCCAGGCCAACTATGCCGCCTCGAAGGCCGGGCTCGTCGGCATGTCGAAGGCGCTCGCCCAGGAGGTCGCGAGCCGCGCAATCACGGTCAATTGCATCGCTCCGGGCTTTATCGCCTCGGCGATGACCGACGAATTGCCCGATGCGCAGAAGGAGGCGCTTTTGGGAAGGATTCCAGCCGGTAAGCTCGGCGAGGGGAACGATGTGGCGGCCGCCGTGGTTTATCTCGCATCCGACGAGGCCGGCTATGTTACGGGCCAGACCTTGCACGTAAATGGCGGAATGGCGATGATTTAGGCCTGAATCCGAGCTTTCCGTCCGATGAACGGACTTGCGCCTGCACCCGCCGCCCATTAGGGAAACCCGAGAAAACACAAGCTGAAGGACAGTCAATGAGCGATACCGCCGAACGCGTGAAAAAGATCGTAACCGAGCATCTCGGGGTCGAATCGGAAAAGGTGACCGAGGACGCCGCCTTCATCGACGATCTCGGTGCGGACAGCCTCGATATCGTCGAGCTGGTGATGGCGTTCGAGGAAGAGTTCGGCGTCGAGATTCCCGACGATGCCGCCGAGGACATCACGACCGTCAAGGACGCGATCACCTATATCGAGAACAACAAGAGCTGAGTGCGACCGGCATGTCCGGTCGGCCGACCGAGCCGATGAGTTCAATGGCGGCTTCCCGGCGGATGCGACCGGGGAGCCGTTTCGTTTCGTGAGGAGGCAAATCACATGCGGCGAGTAGTCGTCACGGGCCTGGGTCTCGTCACGCCGCTGGGCGGCGATGTCGAGACCAGTTGGTCGAACATCATACAAGGCAAGTCGGGCGCCGGACCGATCACGATCTTCGACGCCACGGATTATACCTGCCGGATCGCCTGCGAGGTCAAACCCGCCGATCACGAATATGGCTTCGATCCCGACAGGCGCGTCGACCACAAGATTCAGCGTCAGGTCGATCCCTTCATCATCTACGGCATCGACGCCGCCGGCCAGGCGATCGAGGATGCCGGCCTCACCGACATGTCGGACGAGGAGCGCGAGCGCGCCGGCTGCTCGATCGGTTCGGGCATCGGCGGCCTGCCGGGGATCGAGAAAGAGTCGCTGGTGCTCCATGAAAAGGGGCCGCGCCGCGTCTCGCCGCACTTCGTCCATGGCCGGCTGATCAACCTGATTTCGGGGCAGGTCAGCATCAAATACGGCCTGCTCGGACCCAATCATGCAGTGGTCACCGCCTGCTCGACAGGCGCCCATTCGATCGGCGATGCCGCGCGGATGGTTGCGATGGACGATGCCGACGTGATGCTGGCCGGCGGCTCGGAGGCGGCGATCTGCCCGATCGGCATTGCCGGCTTCGCCCAGGCGCGCGCGCTCTCGACCCATTTCAACCAGACGCCCGAAAAGGCGAGCCGCCCCTATGACGTCGACCGCGACGGCTTCGTGATGGGCGAGGGCGCCGGCGTCGTCGTGCTCGAGGAATATGAGAAGGCCAGGGCGCGCGGCGCGACGATCTATGCCGAGGTGGTCGGCTACGGCATGTCGGGCGACGGCTATCACGTCACCGCGCCGCACCCCGAAGGGCGCGGCGGCTATAATGCGATGAAGTCGGCGGTTACCAAATCCGGGCTCGGCTTCGAGGGCATCGACTATATCAACGCTCACGGCACCTCGACGCCGCTCGGCGACGAGATCGAATTGGGAGCGGTGCGGCGGTTGTTCGGCGATGCGATCGAGCATGTCTCGATGAGTTCGACCAAATCGGCGATCGGCCATCTGCTCGGCGGCGCCGGGGCGGTCGAATCGATCTTCTCGATTCTCGCCATCCGCGACCAGATCGTCCCGCCGACGCTCAATCTCGACAATCCCAGCGACGGCTGCAAGGGCGTCGACCTCGTCCCGCACGAGGCCAAGGAGCGGGAGGTGCGCGCGGTGCTCAACAACAGCTTCGGCTTCGGCGGCACCAATGCCAGCCTGGTCATGAAGGCGCTCTGAGGCCGATGGGCCGGGCAGGCTGCATCGCGTTGCTGATCGCCGCGATCATCGGCGTCGCGGCGCTGCTGAGCATCGCCATCTTCTGGACCGGCGGCGGCCCGCTCGAGGAACAGCGCAACGTCACTATCTCGGACGGCGCGACCTTGACCTCGGCGGCCGAAGCGCTCGAAGAGGAGGGGGTCATAGCCTCGTCGAGCCAGTTCCCGCTGTTCGCCAAGCTGCTCGGCAGCAACGATCCGATCCAGGCGGGCGAATTCGAGATCCCGGCGCGCGCCAGCCCGGCCGACGTGCTCGACATTCTGCAGCATGCGACGCCGGTCCAGCGTTTCGTGACGATTCCGGAAGGCACGCCGTCGGTGATCGTCCATGATCGGCTGATGGCGGCGCCCTATCTGACCGGCGAGATACCGGTGCCCGCCGAAGGGTCGATCCTCGCCGACACTTACAGCTATGAGCGCGGCGAGGCGCGCTCGGCGGTGGTCGCGCGGATGCAGGCGGCGATGCAGGCCGAGCTCGCCCGGCTATGGGAAGCGCGCAGCGAGAATACGGTGGTCGATACGCCCGAGGAAGCGGTGATCCTCGCCTCGATCGTCGAGAAGGAAACCGCCGTGCCGTCCGAACGGCCGCTCGTCGCCGGGGTCTATTCGAACCGGCTGCGGCGGGGGATGCGGCTGCAGGCCGATCCGACGATCATCTATCCGATCACCCGCGGCCGGCCGCTCGGCCGCCGTATTCGGCGTTCGGAGATCCAGGACGTCAACGACTACAACACCTACGCAATGGCCGGGCTGCCGGCGGGGCCGATCGCCAATGTCGGGGTGACGGCGCTCGAGGCGGTACTCGACCCGGCCGAGACCGATGCGCTCTATTTCGTCGCCGACGGCGAGGGCGGGCACGCCTTCGCCGAGACGCTCGAAGAGCACAACCGCAATGTTCAACGCTGGTACGAGCTCCGCCGCCGGCGCGGCGAGATGTAGGCTAGCGCAGCCAGCCGCGGTGGATGCCGCGCGCGGCGAACCAGATGCCGGCGATCGCGACGAGGTCGATCAGCAGCGGAAGCAGGAGGGCCTGCGCGCCCGAGACCGCGAGCCAGTCGCTGACGAAGAGGATCCAGACCTGCTGGATCAGCGCCGCGACCAGAGAAAGGATGAACATGCCGCGCGCCCAGGCGCGTTTGACGAGCAGCCCGATCGCGCCTGCCAATCCGGCGAAGACGGCGACGGCGAAGGCGCCGGTCGCCCAGAAGGGCGCCGAAGACATGACCGCGATTTCGGCGGCCGGACTCGTCATTACCGAGGCGAGATAGGCGAACACGCCATAGCCGTTACAGAGCAACAGAAATATGGCGACCAGCCAGAACCAGCCCGGCGGGCTGGTCCGCAAAACCTTGTTCACAGCAACCCCTCTCTCGCGACGATTCGCATACTAACGTATGTTGGGGGGTCTGTGCAATTATCTGTGGATAAAATCGATGCGGTTCAGAGTCTGAGCCCGCGATGCTCGTCAACTCCGGCCATGAGGTTGAGATTCTGGACCGCCGAACCGGCCGCGCCCTTGCCGAGATTGTCGAGCCGGGCGCAAAGGCGCGCTTGGCCGGTACGCTGATTGGCGAAAACGAGAATATCGAGTCGATCCGATTCGGCGCAACCTTCGATCGCCAGCTGAGTCATCGCATCGATTTCTTCGGGCGAGGCAACGCGGACGCCGCGGCTTGTCGCATAATGCTCCCTATAGGCCGGGACGAGATCGTCCAGGCGCACACCGGAAGCCAGTATCTCCTGCCCGAGCGGTATCTCGACGAGCATCCCGCGATAGGCGTCGACGACCGCGGGCGAAAAGAGGGGCGGATATGCGAGCCCGGCATGGCGCTGCATTTCGGGCAGGTGCTTGTGATCGAGGCCGAGCGCATAGCTGCGAAAGGCGCTCGGATGCGATTGCTCGAACTCGGCGATCATCGCCCGGCCGCCGCCCGAATAGCCCGATGCGGCATGGACGGCGAGCCGCGCATCGGCTGCGAGCAGCCCGGCTTCGACCAGCGGCCGGACCAGTGCAATGAAAGCCACGGCGTAGCAGCCGGGATTGGCGACGCGGTCGGCCCCGGCGATCGCCGCGCGCTGCCCTTCGGTCAGCTCGGCAAAACCGTATGTCCATTGCGGGTCGGTGCGATGCGCGGTCGAGGCGTCGATGATCCGCAAATCGCTTTCTTCGGCCAAAGTGACCGACTCGCGCGCCGCCTCGTCGGGCAGGCACAGGATCGCGAAATCGGCCGATCGGAGCGCATTGCGCCGCGCGTCGCGGTCGCGCCGGTATCGCTCGTCGAGTTCGATCAGCGTGAATTCGTCGCGACCGGCGAGCCGATCGCGGATTTCGAGACCGG
>JAIVHR010000212.1 GCA_020200935.1 Sphingomonadales bacterium | reverse complement strand
CGTTGGAGGCGATCGGCTGGCTTTCGCCGAAGCCCCGGGTCTCGATCCGCGCCCGGCTCACGCCGCGGCTGACGAGATAGTCGGCGACCGCTTGGGCGCGCCGTTCCGATAGCGAGAGATTATAGGCGTCGCTGCCGTCCGAATCGGTATGGCCGTAAATGTCGATATAGGTCTCCGGATAGGAATTCAGCGTCTCGGCTATATCGTCGAGCGTCGCCCGGAATTCGGGGCGCAGCGAAGAGCTGTCGACGTCGAATTCGGCTACCGAGCCCGGCATCTGCAGATAGAGATTGTCGCCGTCGCGGATGATCTCGGTGTCGGTGCCGGCGGTCGCCCGCTCGAGGTCGCGCTGCTGCTGGTCCATATAGGTGCCGATCGCGGCGCCGGCGACGGCACCGATGCCGGCGCCGATAATCCTCTCGGTACGGTCGTTGCGGCCGCCGATCAGGTCGCCGAGCAGATAGCCGCCGATCGCGCCGGCGACGCCGCCGATGGCGCCGGTGGTCGAAACGTCGCGTTCGCCGGTATTGGGATCGGTCACGCAGGCGCCTGTCGCGAGCATGCCGATCGCCGCCGTGCCGGCGAGCAATTGTTTGGTCCGTGTCATGTGAAAAGTCCTCTCTTGCGTGAAGCCATTGGTTAGGGAACTCGCGGAGTTGTGTGTCGGTTCCGCCGTTCACCGGGGCGAAAGGTGGCTCGGGAGAGTTGTCGCCGCGCAAATATCCGGGCAAGAAGCCCTTTGACGCACCATGTCACCATCGCTCACCCCCTTTCCTTGGTTCGATCTCGTCATCATCCTCGCGCTGGTGCTGCTCAACGGCGTGTTCGCCATGTCGGAGCTGGCCGTGGTCTCGGCCCGGCGCGCGCGGCTGCAGAGCATGGCGCGGGCGGGCATCACCGGCGCGCAGCCGGCGCTCGACCTCGCTGCCAATCCCGGGCGTTTCCTCTCGACGGTACAGATCGGCATCTCGTTGATCGGCATCCTCGCAGGCGCCTATTCGGGGGCGAGCCTGGGAGGCCCGGTCGGCGAACGGATCGCGTTGCTCGGTGTCGAGCGGGGCCTCGCCATGACGCTCGGTTTCGTCGTGGTGATCGGGCTGACGACCTATGCCGCGTTGGTGATCGGCGAGCTCGTGCCCAAGCAATTCGCGCTCAGGAATCCCGAGCGGATCGCGGTGCTCATCGCGCTGCCGATGCGATATCTCGCGGTTGCGACCGCGCCGCTCGTCTGGCTGCTCGACCAGTCGAGCGCGCTGATCTTCCGCGCGCTCCGGATGAGCCGCCAGCCGCAGGGACGGGTGACCGCCGAGGAGCTCCACATGCTCGTCGCCGAGGCGACCCGGTCGGGCGTCATAGAAGAAAGCGAGCGGGCGATCATCTCGGGCGTCGTGCGGCTCGCCGACCGGCCGGTGCGCGAGGTGATGACGCCGCGTATCGAGGTCGACTGGATCGAGGCTTCCTCGAGCCCCGACCAGATCCGCGAGGCGCTGCTCTCGACGACGCATACGCGGCTGCCGGTCGCCGAAGGGTCGATCGACGATATTGTCGGCGTCGTCCAGGCGCGCGACATCGTCTCGGCATTGTTCGAGGGGCGATCGCTCGATCTGCGCACGCTGATGCGGCAGGCGCCGATCCTCCCCGACCAGCTCGATGCGATGGACGCGCTCGAGGCGTTGCGCGAATCGGACGTGCCGATGGCGCTGGTGCATGACGAATACGGCCATTTCGAAGGCATCATGACACCGCTCGATCTGCTGATCGCGACCGCCGGAGAGTTCGTCTCCGACCAGGATGAGGGCACCGATCCTCCCTATGTCGAGCGCGAGGATGGCAGCTGGCTGTTCTCGGGATCGCTGGGCGCCGAAAACATGGCCGAAAAGCTCGATATCGACCTGCCCGAAGACCGCGAATATGCGACTGTCGCCGGCTATGCCCTGTCGGTGCTCAAGCACCTCCCCACCACCGGCGAGATATTCGAGGATTCGGGCTGGCGGTTCGAGGTCGTCGACATGGACGGCCGCAAGATCGACAAGCTGCTCGCTTCGATCTTGCCCGACACCGTCTAGCTGTGTTATAAGAACAATACACCAATCAAGGAAAGGTTCAGGACATGCCTCGTTGGCTCAAAATTCTCTTGATCGTCATCGGCGCGGTGGTTGCGCTCAAGCTGGTCGGCGCGATCGCCTTTTCGCTAATCGGCATGCTGTTCACCGTCGCCGTGCTCGCGGCGGTCGGATACGGCGCCTATTATCTGGTCAGCGGAGGCGACAAGCGGCTCCCGCCTCGGTAGGCGCTGGTATCTCTTCCGCTTGCGGGAGGGGAGACTCCGGAGCGGCTAGACCGTCTTCGCCGCCAGCTTCCGCTGCCGGCGCCGTTCCACCGACGAACCGATCCCCAGCGATTCGCGGTATTTGGCGACCGTGCGGCGGGCGACGTCGAAGCCTTCTTCCTTGAGCAGGGCGACGAGCTTGTCGTCTGAGAGGATCTTCTCCTCCTGCCCGATGAGCTTGCGGATCCGCTCCTTGACCGCCTGCGAGGAAGCGGCCTCGCCATCCTCGCCGCCTCCGACACCGCTCGAAAAGAAGAATCGCAATTCGAATACGCCGCGCTCGCAGGACAGGAACTTGTTCGATGTCGCGCGGCTGACGGTCGATTCATGCATGCCGATCGCCTCGGCGATATCGCGTAGCGTCAGCGGCTTCAGATGCGCGACGCCGCGGCGGAAGAAGCCCTCCTGGCGCTTGACCAGCTCCTTCGCCACCTTGGTGATCGTCCGCGCCCGCTGATCGAGCGCGCGGACCAGCCAGTTGGCGCTGGTCAGGCATTCATCGAGCCAGGCCTTCGATTTCCGGTCGCTCCGCTCGCCGCCGAATTCGAGATAATAGCTGCGATTGACGATCAGCCGCGGCAGCGTGGCGGTGTTGAGCTCGACCGCCCATCCGCCCTTGCTTTCGCTGATGATGATGTCGGGGACGGCGGTCTGCACCGGCTCGCCGCCGAAGCGGCAGCCCGGCTTGGGATCGTAGCTGCGAAGCTCGGCGATCATCTCGGCGAGTTCTTCGTCATCGACCCGGCACATCTGCTTCAGGCGCGTGAACTCGCCGCGTGCGACCAGATCGAGCCGTTCGATGAGCTTCCGCATGCAGGGATCGTAGCGGTCGGCCTCCTTCGCCTGGAGCGCCAGGCATTCGGCGAGGCTGCGCGCCCCGACCCCGGTCGGGTCGAAGCTCTGGATCTCGGCAAGCACTGCTTCGATCTCGCCGAGCGGCAGGCCGAGCTGGTGCGACAGGCGCAACAGATCGGCGCGCAGATAGCCGGTCTCGTCGATCCGCTCGAGCAATTGTTCGGCGATCAGCAGTTCATGACCCGAGAGCGAGGCGCGCGCCTGGGCGAAGAGGTGATCGTGGAGCGACATTTCGCCCTCGCCGACCAGCTCGATATCGGCATCGCCGCCGCCGCTCTCGCCCGAAACGCCGAGCCCGGTCGCCGGGCCGTCGCCGGGGCCGTCGTCGCTGAGACTCTCATAATCGATATCGAGCTGCGCTTCGCTCCCGCCGTCATTGCCCGAGAGCAGCTCGTCGGCGCCGGGGGCTTCGCTATCGCCGGACGGCGGCGGGTCGGGCGGCGCATCGGTATCGCCGTCGTCCTCGGTGCGCGATTCGAGCAGCGGATTGCGCTCGAGTTCGTCGGCGATGAAGGTCTCGATCTCCAGATTGGACAGCGCCAGCAGCTTGATCGCCTGCTGGAGCTGCGGCGTCATCGCCAGCTGCTGGGTCTGTCTGAGATCGAGGCGCGGACCGAGGGCCATGCCGGAAACTCTTACCTTTCAAACCCTTCGCCGAGGTAAAGCCGCCGAACTTCGGGATTGGCGACAAGCTCGTCGGGGGTTCCCTTGAACAGTACCTGGCCGTCATAGATGATGCAGGCGGTATCGACGATGCCGAGCGTCTCGCGGACATTATGGTCGGTGATCAGCACGCCGATATTGCGATTCTTGAGGTCGTGGACCAGCTCGCGAATGTCGGTGATCGAGATCGGATCGATGCCGGCGAAGGGCTCGTCGAGCAGCATGATCGAGGGATTGGCGGCGAGCGCGCGGGCAATCTCGCAGCGCCGCCGCTCGCCGCCCGAAAGCGCCATCGCCGGCGCGTCGCGCAGCTTTTCGATCGAAAATTCCTTGAGCAGCGCTTCGAGCCGCTCCTTGCGGGCGGCCTTGTCGGGCTCGGA
Source organism: Sphingomonadales bacterium (assembly GCA_020200935.1). Taxonomy (GTDB): domain Bacteria; phylum Pseudomonadota; class Alphaproteobacteria; order Sphingomonadales; family Sphingomonadaceae; genus Parasphingopyxis. Next base: position 3,001 of record JAIVHR010000212.1, on the reverse strand, counting down.
CATCTCGAGCACCGCGGCGATGTTCTTCTCGACGCTGAGGCCGCGGAAGATCGAGGTTTCCTGCGGCAGATAGCCGAGGCCGAGGATCGCCCGGCGATACATCGGCAGGCTGGTGATATCCTCGCCATCGAGCATGATGCGGCCCGAATCGGGCTTCACCAGTCCCATGATAGAATAGAAGCAGGTCGTCTTGCCGGCGCCGTTGGGACCCAGCAGCCCGAGCACCTCGCCGCGCCCGACATGGAGCGACACATCCGAAAGCACCTGATTGTCGCCATAGCTCTTGGCGATCGAGACGATCGACAGCCCCTCGCTCGCGGCGTCGAGATCCGGCTTGGCCTCGACGGGCTCGATAATCGCGGCTTCATTCATAGCGGCGCTATTTGGCATCATTCCTGCATGATTTAAACCGCGTGCGCGGATTTTGCCGGGGAGCCGATTGACCTGAATCCCGCCGGTGACGCTGCCCGAATAAGAGACCGTGATGCGCGCCGCATCGAGCGCGAGATTGCCCTGGCGCACTTGGACGTTGCCGGCGAAGATCGCCCGGTCTGCGCGGTCCTGCACCTCGATCCGGTCAGCCGCGACATCGACCGGCGCGTTGGTGTTGAGCCCCTGCAACGCCGACTGGCTCGAGGCCGGCACGCTCGCCAACCCGGCGAGCGCGGCGCCGAGGAAGAAGGGGAAGGTGTACGTCCGCATCGGCGCTTACCTGCCCAGTCCCTGGACGATCCGCAAGCGCGTTCGTCCCTCCAGATTGACGGTGCGATCGGCGAGGTCGACGCGCATCCGGTCGGCGCGGAAGCTGCCGAGCGGCATGCGGCCCGTCACCTCGCCGGTGCTGCGCATCGTCCGCTCGGGCATGTCGATCCTGACATCGCTGGTATTGAGCTGATAGCCGTCGCTGGCCCGCAATTCGACCGGGCCGTCGATCGTCACATGCTCGTCCTCCATGTCGTAATGGCCCCGCTCGGCGGTGAAATAGGCCGGGCCGTCGTCGAGCTCCATCCGCGCCGCGATGTCGGACATCTCGACAATCGGAACGTCGGAGCTCTGCTGGACGGCTTCGGCGGCGGTCAGCAGAAAGGGCCGGCCTTCCGCATCGGCGCCGCCATAGCGCGCGCGCTCGACGCGCATCCGTTCGGAGGCGACCTCCACATTGTCCTTGGCGAGCAGGAAGTTGAGTTCGTTGGTCTGGCGGAGCGGCGCCATGGCGAGGAAGGCCGCGAGCACGCCGACCGCCGAGGGCAGGATTATCTGCAGCGCCTTGACGATCCGGTCGTGCCGGCTGCCCGGCGCGGCCCAGGCCTGGCGCCGGCTGCGCTGACGGAGTGCGGCTTCAGACATGCGCGAAAATGTCGATCTCGGGCCAGCCGGCGAGATCGAGCCGGGCGCGATGGGGCAGGAAATCGAAGCAGGCCTCGGCGAGTTCCATCCGCCCCTCGCGCAAGAGCCTCTCATCGAGCACCGCCTTGAGCCGATGAAGGAAGCGCACATCGGAGGCAGCATAATCCATTTGCGCCTCACTCAATTCGGGCGCGCCCCAGTCAGAACTCTGCTGCTGCTTCGAGATGTCCTCGCCGATCAGTTCGCGGCACAGCTCCTTCAGGCCGTGGCGATCGGTAAAGGTGCGGATCAGGCGCGAGGCGATCTTGGTGCAATAGACGGGCGCCGCGGTGACACCGAGATACCGCTCGATCGTCGCGAGATCGAAGCGCGCGAAATGATAGAGCTTGAGCCGCGCGGGATCGCCGAGCACGGCCTTGAGTTTGGGCGCGGAATAGTCGCTGTCGGGCGCGAAGCGGACGAGATGCTCGTCGCCGCGCCCGTCGGCGATCTGCACCAGGCACAGCCGGTCGCGCGGAACGACGAGCCCCATGGTTTCGGTGTCGACGGCGACCGGGCCCTCGGCGAGCGCGCCTTCGGGCAGGTCCTCTTCGTGAAAATGTACGGTCATGGAAGTGACATAGGCGCTGGCGCGCGGGCGCTCAATGGTCGGTTGAGCCGAGCCCCTCCTGCGCCAGCGTCCTTTCGGCCCTCGCCCTTCGCTCGCGTGCCTTGCGGGCGAGGATGTTGAGCGTCTCGACGCCGGCGGCAAACGCCATCGCCGCGTAGATATAGCCCTTGGGGATATGCACGCCGAAGCCGTCGGCGATCAGCACGAAACCGATCATCAGCAGGAAGGAGAGCGCGAGCATCACGACGGTCGGATTGCGGTCGATGAAGTTGGCGAGCGGATCGGCGGCGACGATCATGACGACGATCGCGACGATAACCGCGATGATCATGATCGGCAGCACGTCGGTCATGCCGACGGCGGTGAGGATCGAATCGACCGAGAACACCATGTCGAGCAGCAGGATCTGGACGATCACCGAGGCGAAGGTGATGCTCGCCTTGCCCGTCTTGCCCGCCACCGCTACCGCCGGCTCGTGCTTGTCGAGCATCGCGCCCGATGGCTCGTCGTCCATCGAATGATGGATTTCGGTGGTCGCCTTCCAGAGCAGAAACAGCCCGCCGGCGATCAGGATCAGGTCGCGCCAGGAAAAGGCGGTCTCGAAGGTCGGAACGCCGTGCATGTCGGGCGGTCCGGTGATCCCGAGTTCGAAGACCGTTTGTGTCGCCTGAACGATCCAGGCGATCATCGAAAGCAGCAAAAGCCGGAGCACCAGCGCCAGCCCGATGCCGACCCGCCGCGCCTTCTGTCGCTGCGCCTCGGGCAGCTTGTTCGACAGGATCGATATGAAGATCAGATTGTCGATGCCGAGCACGACCTCGAGCACGATCAAGGTAGCGAGGGCGACCAGATTGGCCGGATCGGTAAAAACGGCGAGCAGACCTTCCATCAGCCCGCTTTTGCCGAGCGCTCTTCCATCGCGCAAGAGACTTCAAGAATGTTGCGGAACAGACGCAAAAAATCCGCCTGCGCACTAAATACTCGCAGCCGTCATGATTTTGCGCTATGACGCGCCCTGCGCGAAAAGGGTTCGCGCGTAGGGGC
>JAIVHR010000157.1 GCA_020200935.1 Sphingomonadales bacterium | reverse complement strand
CCGGAAAGCCGGTCTGGGAGGCGAAGACCGAGGTCGAAGCGGTGATCAACAAGGTCGATATCTCGATCACCGCCTATCACGAGCGCACGCCGCAGCGGAAAAAGGAAGGCGCGATGGGCATGCAGAATGCCCTGCGCCACAAGCCGCACGGCGTGCTCGCGGTGCTCGGGCCGTTCAATTTCCCGGCGCATCTGCCCAACGGCCACATCGTCCCGGCCCTGCTCGCCGGCAACGCGGTGGTCTTCAAGCCGTCGGAAAAGACCCCGGCGGTCGGCGAGTTTCTCGTCGAATGCTATCACGAGGCCGGCGTACCCGAAGGCGTCGTCCGGCTGCTGATCGGTGGCCCCGAACAGGGCCGCGCGCTGGCCGGAGAGGAGGGGATCGACGGGCTGCTCTTCACCGGCTCGGCGCGCGGCGGGCTTTCGCTCCACCGGCAATTCGCCGACCGCCCCGACAAGATCCTCGCGCTCGAACTCGGCGGCAACAACCCGCTCGTCGTCTGGAACAGCCGCGAGATCGAGGGTGCGGCGACGATCGCCGTCCAGTCGGCCTATATGACCGCCGGCCAGCGCTGCACCGGCGCCCGGCGGCTGATCGTCGAGGAGGGGCAGCACGAGCCGCTGATCGAGGCGATCCGCAAGATCATCGACCGCATCATCGTCGGCGCGCCGCATGACGGGCCGGCGCCCTTCATGGGCCCGGTGATCGACAATGCGGCCGCCGATGCGGTCAGCGAGAGCTTTCTCGAACTGATGATGAAGGGTGGCAAGCCGATCGCCAATCTGCGCCGGCTCGAGGAGGACAAGCCTTTCCTCACCCCGGGGCTGATCGACGTCACCGATGTCGAAAAGCGGCCCGACGAGGAGATTTTCGGCCCCTGCCTGCAGGTCATCCGCGTGCCCGATTTCGAGAGCGCGATCGCCGAGGCGAACGACACGAGCTTCGGCCTCTCGGCATCTCTGATCAGCGGCGATCCGGCGCTCTACGACAAGTTCTGGGCGAATATCCGCGCCGGCATCGTCAACTGGAACGCGCCGACGAATGGCGCCTCATCGGCCTCGCCCTTCGGCGGCATCGGCTTTTCGGGCAACCACCGGCCAAGCGCCTATTACGCCGCCGATTATTGCGCCTATCCGGTCGCCTCGGCCGAA
>JAIVHR010000156.1 GCA_020200935.1 Sphingomonadales bacterium | reverse complement strand
TTCGTTTTCGGCGCGCAGGCCGCCGGTCGCGGCGACTATGTCGATATCGGCCTCGTCAAGTCGGTCGAGATCCTGCGCGGGCCGGCTTCGGCGCTCTACGGTTCGGACGGGGTCGCCGGCGCGGTGAGCTTCGAAACCTCGGATCCCGAAGATCTGCTCGAAAGCGGGCGCGATTTGATGGGCCTTGCCCGGGTCACCTTCGATTCGGCGAGCGACGAATTTTCCGAGACCGCGATTCTCGCCGGCCGCTCGGGCCAATGGTCGGCGCTCGCCGCCTATACAAGGCGCGACGGCGAGGAGCTCGACAATGAAGGGGAGATCGGCGGCACGGGGCCGACCCGCGAACTCCCGAACCCGCAGGATACGCATTCCAACGCGCTGCTCGGCAAGATCGTCTTCACGCCGGACGACCGGCATCGCTTCCGGCTGACCGGCGAATATCTCGACAATTTCGTCTATACCGACGTGCTGAGCGGACAGGCGACCTCGCCATTCACCGGCGCCACCGTCGACCGGCTGATCGCGCGCGACGAAATCGAGCGCAGCCGGATAAGCTTCGACTGGCGCTATACCGGGGCCGGCACGCTGCGCCATGTTCAGATCGGCGCCTATTGGCAGGATGGCGAGAATATCCAGTTCTCCGACGAGGACCGCTCGCCGGCGCCCGATCGCGAGCGGCTCAACACCTTCGAGAACCGGGTCATCGGCACGCATGCCGAGGCCCGGCTCGCATTCGGCAGCGACGGTTTCGAGCACAATCTCGTCTTCGGCGGCGACGTCTCCTGGACGCGCCAGCAAGGATTGCGCGACGGTGTCGTGCCGCCGACCGGCGAGACATTCCCGACCGCCGCCTTCCCCGAGACCGATTTCATGCTCGGCGGGATCTTCATCGGCGACGAGATCGAGATCGGCGCGCTGACCTTGTTCCCGGCGCTCCGCTTCGATTTCTACGATCTCGATCCCGAGAACGATCCGCTGATCACGGCCTTTACCCCGGTCGGCCAGAGCGGTTCGCGGCTGACCCCCCGGATGGGCGCCGTGCTCGATCTCGGTCAGGGTTTCAGCGTCTACGGCAATTACGCGCAAGGCTTCAAGGCGCCCTCGCCCAGCCAGGTCAACCAGTTCTTCTCCAACCCGATCTTCGTCTATACCTC
>JAIVHR010000337.1 GCA_020200935.1 Sphingomonadales bacterium | reverse complement strand
GGAATCTCCTCGACCGTTCACAGCGCCAAGGCGTGGGGCTTGCTCACCAAGCGCCGGAGCGCGGCCGAGACGGAGTCTCGCGAAGCAACGCCTCGACGGCAGCCTCCAACGGTCGGCGACGCACCGGAGCGAATGGAGCCGGCCGCGGACGAGACGGATCCCATCACCCGCGTCATCGAGGATGCGCTTCGGGCGGCCGGGCTGATGAAGTAGCGGGACTGCCGTCGAAGCGGGTAATCGATCAGGATATCGAACGTACGAATGTCCGCTTTCCGAACTATCGCCCGTTCATCGTCTTCGTGCGCTGCATTGCTCTAGCCGGTGGACGATTCGAAGACCTCGGACTCGAATGTCAGCTCGGCGACGATAATGCGCCAGCCGAAGGCGTTGCGCACTTCGATGCCAAGGTTGAATCGGTCGCTCCCCGCAAGGACATCGAGCGCGAGCTCGCCCAAGCTCTTCTTGGCCTGCACCTTCACCGCCGCGAGGCCGGTCAGTTCGCAGCCCTCATCGTCGCGGATGAGCGCGCCGTCGTGGTGGGTGTCGAAGAAATAAATGGCGATGATGCCACTCCCTTCGTAAGCGGGAGCGCGAGGGTCTCTCGGCCGATGGCGCCTACAAATACAATGCCATCGATAGAGTTGAGATGGGGGCGAAAGGCGACAATACAACCCGGGTCGGCGACCACCGGCTAAGCTGCCTCGACAATCTAAACCCTTGTTAACGGGTGTCTTATCAATTGTTTAGATCAATTGTTTAGACGATCGCCCGAGCCGGCGCTTGTGATTGCTGGAGGACTGCGGTTCCTGGGCGGGATGCGGAAAGAATCCGGATGCGCCTTCGCTGATTTTGCCTCGGCGGCGATTTACCGCGGCGCATAATATATGATACGGATGCATCGCAGATGCATATGCAGAATATGTTATTCAGAAAACTGAGCCGGTTTGTCGAGCTGTCGAAGGCGGAACGCGAGGCTCTGGGGCGTTTCACGCGGCGGACGAGCTCGCTGGCGCGTCACGACCATCTGCTGCGCGAAGGCGACAAGCCCGAAAAGATGCATCTGCTCCTCGAGGGCTGGGCATGCCGATATAAGCTGCTTTCCGACGGCAAGAGGCAGATTTTTAGTTACCTCGTGCCGGGCGATCTCTGCGACGTCCAGCTC
>JAIVHR010000155.1 GCA_020200935.1 Sphingomonadales bacterium | reverse complement strand
CCATGGGCTTTGCCGTCGAAATGACCGAGGAAAGCGGCCGTGCCGCCGAGCGCGCGACGATCCGGCTGCGTACCGGCTTTCGCCGCCGCGGCGATCACCGCACCTATGCCGACGTGCTCGACCTTTCGACCCACGGATTTCGCGTCCAGGCGCCGATCGCGCTCGCCAAGGGGACGCATGTCTGGCTGAATCTGCCGGGGCTCGAGGCGAAATCGGCGCGCGTCGTCTGGTCCGACGGAAGCCAGGCCGGCTGCGAATTCGAAACGCCGTTCCACCCGTCGGTCTTCGAGCGGATCGTCCGGATGAATGGCGGCGAATTCGGCTAGGGCGCCTCAGATCACCTTCATATTGTAGCTGTGCCAGGCGAGGATCGCGGCGGCGCCGCGATGTGGCCGCCAGCCCTCGGCCTTCTCCCTGACGATCTTCTCGCTCGGCCGTTCGTCGAGATCGAACAATCGCCCGACCGCGATCTGCACGGCGAGGTCGCCGGCCGGCCAGATATCGGGGCGGCCCTCGGCGAACAGCAGATAGATCTCGGCCGACCAGCGGCCGATCCCCTTGACCGCGGTCAGCGCGGCGATCGCCTCTTCATCGTCGTCGGGCAGGCTATCGAGATCGAGCTCGCCGCTGTCGATCAGCCCGGCAAGGCTGCGGGCATAGCCTTGCTTCTGGCGGCTGAGCCCTGCGCCGCGCATTGTCTCGTCGGAGGCCACCGCCATCCGCGCCGGCTCGCCGAGATCGCCGAGCGCCTCGCCGAGCCGGTTCCAGACCGCATCGGCGGCCTTGACGCTGACCTGCTGGCCGACGATCGTCCTGAGCAGGGTCGGATAGCCGCGCGGTCGCTTGCGCGGTTCGGGATAGCCGGCGGCGGCCAGTGCCCCGGCGATCCGCGGCTCGATTCCGGCGAGCGCATCGAGCGACGATTTCAGCTGTTTCGCGGTCAGTCCCACGCTTTTCCCGCCCTTGATTTCACACTGCGGGCATCACATAGCCGCGCCGCGTCCATTGTCGAAGCAAAAGGGAATTTCATGGCCAAGCTTACCATCGTCAATCGCGCCGGCGAGGAAACGGCGATCGAGGGCGACACCGGCCTGACGGTCATGGAGAATATCCGCGACAATGGTTTCGACGAGTTGCTGGCGCTGTGCGGCGGCTGCTGTTCC
>JAIVHR010000336.1 GCA_020200935.1 Sphingomonadales bacterium | reverse complement strand
CAATCGGTCCGCGCATGCTCGCGCCGATGGTCGAAGAAGCGATCATTGTCGTCGCGGGCCTGGAGCGGGGCGATCTCGGCCTCGATGAAAGCGTCGAGCTCGGCGAGGTAATCCTCGATTTCCTGCGGGATGGTGAAGGTCATGTCGGGGTCCTTCTGTTAATTCGCACAAAGACACAAAGGCACCAAGAGGGCACGCGGAATTCGCGCGAAGCGCGTTTCGGACGCACAATCGGGACGCGCCAAGCGGCTAGCGAAGGAGGAAAATCTTCGTGACTTCGTGTCTTTGTGCGAGTCACTCTTTCACCCACCTCTCCCTGGCGACGCGCAGGCCGCCATATTTGGGCTGGTCGATCGCCAGCCTTTCGAGCGCGGTCAGGCGCAGGTGATTCCAGATTGGGGCATCGTCGATCCCCGCGCTCCCGTCGCGCAGCGCCGCGCACAGCGCGCTATGGCTGCTGTCGAGGCGATCGAGCCGCGATGCCGCGCGATCGGCGAACTCTCCGCTCCAGGCGGCGGCGCGCTGCGCGATGCCGAGCGCATTGTTGGCGATGCGTGCCTCGAACAGCGCATGGCCTTGCCGCTCGGGTAGCACCGTGTCGCTGTTCCATTCGATCAGCGCGTTGAGGATTTCGGCATAGCCGACTTCGCCCTCTTTAGGCAGCAGCGGCGGCTCGGCCCATTCGAGCGTCCGACCTTCGCCCTCGCGCATCGGTTCGAAGAGCAGCAGCAGGTCGATCTCGACCTCGCTCGCGCGGCGGCCGATGATCGTGCGCTCGAGCGTATGCGCGGTGCCGTCGCGATAGCTGTGGCCCATGCGCAGGCACGCGACGCCCCACCAGAGCGTGTTGTAGATCAGCCACCAGTCGAAGCGCTCGCGATCGACGGGCTCGTCGCTCGCTTTCCCATAAGCGGCGATCAGCTCGTCGGCGCGCGCGAAACCGCCAGCTTCCTTTTCATAATGCCCGAAGCGCCAGCTCGGCGTGCAGAGATAGGCGAGATCCTCGATCGGATCGCCGATATGGGCGAGCTCCCAGTCGAGCACGGCGGCGATCCCGTCGGCATCGATCATCAGATTGCCCATGCGGAAATCGCCATGGAGGAGATGCGGCTCGGCGGGGGCGGGACGGTTGGTCTCGAGCCAGCGGAAGGCATGGTCATAGAC
>JAIVHR010000042.1:4509-12823 GCA_020200935.1 Sphingomonadales bacterium | reverse complement strand
CTCCTCCCCCTCCCTTTCAAGGGAGGGGGTCGGGGGGTGGGTGAAACGGTCGGGCAGAGCCTCGGCGGTAATCAGAATCTTCTCCAATACGCCCTCGATATTCGATGCGACGTCGCGATTTGTAAAGCGAACCACGCGAAAACCTCTTCCTTCCAGAGCCGCGTCCCGTTTGCGATCACGATCGACATCGTGCGTGTCGCCATCGATCTCGATCACCAATCCTTTCCCAGGACAGAAGAAATCGACGATCCAGGGTTCGATCACCGTCTGCCGCTTGAATTTGTAGCGGCCCAGTTGCGAACCCCGCAGTGCGCGCCACACCTTCTTTTCAAACGGCGTCGGATTGTTGCGGAGTTCGCGGGCGCGTTCTCGCATGACAGGATCGAGACGGTCGATAGCACCCACCCCCAACCCCCTCCCTTGAAAGGGAGGGGGCTTTGTTAGCCCAGCCGCTCCATCACATCGTCCGAGACGTCGTAATTGCCCCAGACGGTCTGGACGTCGTCATTGTCGTCGAGCGTGTCGATCAGGCTCATCAGCTTGCCGGCATCCTCTTCCTCGACCGTCACCTCGATAGTCGGCCGCCAGGCGAGCTTCGCGCTGGTCGCTTCGCCGAGCGACTTTTCGAGTTCGGTGGCGACGGCGTGGAGATCGTCGGGGGCGGTCCAGATCTCGTGACTTTCGTCATCCGACTGGAGATCCTCGGCGCCCGCTTCGAGCGCCGCTTCGAGAACCTTGTTGCCGTCGCCGACGCTCGCCGGATAGACGATCAGCCCCAATCGCTCGAAGCCGTGGCTGACCGAGCCCGATTCGCCCATATTGCCGCCGCTCTTGGAAAAGATCGAACGCACGTCGCTGACCGTGCGGTTGCGGTTGTCGGTCAGCGTTTCGACGATCAGGCTGACCCCGCCCGGGCCAAAGCCCTCAAGGCGGATTTCCTCGTAATTCTCCTCGTCGGACGAGGTCGCCCGGTCGATCGCCCGCTGGATATTGTCCTTGGGCATCGATTCGGCCTTGGCGCTGTTCACCGCGAGACGAAGCCTGGGGTTCATGTCGGGATCGGGCATCCCCGATTTCGCCGCGACGGTGATCTCGCGGCTCAGCTTGGAGAACAGCTTCGAACGCTTTTTGTCCTGCGCGCCCTTGCGATGCATGATGTTCTTGAATTTGGAATGGCCTGCCATGGTCTCTTCGCGTGTGTCCGGGAATTGTCGCACCCCGATAACCGAGACTGTCAGTCCTTGGCAACGCGCCTGTAGGCGGCGAGGCCGAGCGCCAGCGACAGGAGAGCGCCGAGCGTGCTCAACGCGGCGTCGATCAGGATCAGCCACCAGCTTGCGCCGAGCGTCATCCCGCCGATACGAACGGTGAGCCACGCATGGAGGACGATGATCGGGAAGACGAGCAGCAGGCTCCAGACGAGCACCGGCAACAGCCATGCGCCCAAATTCGCCAGCCACGGCATCGGCTTCCACGCCAATGGGTTTTCGACCGCGGCGGCAACGAACCACGCGGCCAATGGCAGCGTCGCGATATTGGCGAAGGCGCCGCCGATCGGCCATTCGGGCGGCAGTGCCAACTGGAAGGCGAGGGCGACGGCGACCGGAATGAAGGACAATAGCCCGTGCAGCCAGAAGGCGCCGTCGGGCAGATAGGCTGGTCGTGCCGAGCCCGCGCCGATGCGCAGCAGCGCCACGCTCAGCAGCCAGACGGCGGCGAGACGGACGAGACCCGATACCGCGAAGAGGATGCCGAACCGGTCGGCCTGGCCCGCCTGATCGGCGACGACGCCCGCGCTGGTCAGCGAGATGAATGCGAACAGCAGCAGCGCCGGCCGGCGCCAGCCCGGCGCGACAAGCTGCCCCAATGTTTCGCGCAGAACCCCGGTCATCGCCCCCTGATGGGCCATTCGATCACCCCGCGCAATCGCTCACGATTCCAGAAGCTTCTGCCACCAGCCGACATCGCGCCAGCCGCCGAGCTTGTAGCCGACCTCGCGATAGACCCCGATCCTCTCGAAGCCGACCGATTCATGCAGCCGGATGCTCGCCTCGTTGGGCAGCGCGATGCCGGCATAGGCGGCATGCATCCCGCGCGATGCCAGTAGCGGCAGCAATGCGCCATAGATCGCGCGGCCGATGCCCTGGGCGGCGCGCGCGCGATCGATATAGATCGCGACGTCGCAGCTGAAGCGATAGGCGTGGCGCAGCCGGTGCGGCGAGCCATAGGCATAGCCGACCACCGCGCCCTCCTCCTCGGCGACGACCCAGCCATGCGATGCGCCATAGCCCGCGATCCGGCGCTTCATCTCGCGCGCCGAGGGCGCTTCCTCCTCGAAGCTGATCCAGCTTTCTTCGACATAGGGCGCATAGATCGCCCGGCAGGCTTCGGCGTCGTCGGCGGTTGCGGCGCGGACCGGGATCACGGGAGCCGGGTTCAGCGCAGCTCGACGGCGGTGCCCGAGATCGAGACCATCAGCATCGATCCGGTCTCGCCGATCACCTCGTAGTCGAGATCGATGCCGATAACCGCATTCGCCCCGGCATCCTTCGCCTCATGCTCGAGATCGGCAAAGGCCTCGCCGCGCGCCGTTTGCAGCGCCTTTTCATAGGCGCCCGCACGGCCGCCGACGATGTCGCGCACCTTGGCGAACATGTCGGAGAAGATATTGGCGCCGATGATCGCCTCGCCGGTGACGACGCCGCAATAGCGCACGATTTCGCGGTTCTCGACGGAAGGGGTGGTGGTGAAGATCATCGGCCGCGCTCCTGATTGTGGACCCGGCTTCTATACGTCATTCCGGCGAAAGCCGGAATCTTTCGCGGCATGAACGACCGGTCTGCCATTTCGCCCGAGATCCCGGCTTTCGCCGGGATGACGAAACTTACTCCATCCCCAGCGCGGCCTTGTAGGTTTCGAGCAGATCGTCCTGTTCGCGCCGATCGGCGGTGTCCATCTTCCGGAGGCCGACGACCTTGCGCATCACCTTGGGGTCATAACCGATCGCCTTGGCCTCGGCATAGACGTCCCTGATATCGTCGGCGATGCCCTTCTTTTCCTCTTCGAGCCGCTCGATTCGCTCGATCAGCAGCTTCAACCTGTCGGCCTGTACCGCGCCTTCCGCCATTTTCTCATTCTCCATATCCGGACCCGTCACCCCGGGTTTGATCCGGGGTCCAGTACCAAAGGCGCCGTGCCTAACGGCCCTGAATTCCGGATCAAGTCCGGAATGACGACAACGGTTGATGATCAGGCATTCTTCGCCACGCTCTCCTTCATCCGCGCCAGCTGCCCGGGCGTCGCCTCGCGCTGAAAGCGATCCTTCCATTCGCCGTAATCCATGCCGTAGATCGCCCGCCTCGCCTCGTCCCGGGTCAGCGGCTCGCCGCGCTCGGCCGCAGCCTCGGCGATCCAGTCGGCGAGGCAATTGCGGCAGAATCCGGCGAGCCCCATCAGATCGATATTCTCGGCATCGTGTCGGTGCCTGAGATGCGCCACCAGCCGGCGGAAGGCGGCGGCCGCGACGGCGTCGTCGATCTCGGGCATGATATCCTCATCGGGCATGGCACAGGCTCCTTTGTCGTTGAACTGACGCGCCAAGGCTGTAGAGCGGCGCCGGGCGCTTCGCCAGGGAGACGGCATGGACACCACGACCGAACCGCGCAGGCGCAAGGTCCGCATCCTTGCGACCCTGGGGCCGGCGAGCGCCGACCCGGCGATGATCCGCAAGCTCTATCTCGCCGGCGCCGATGCCTTCCGGATAAACATGAGCCACGGCAGCCATGACCAGCATGAAGCGGCGATCGATGCGATCCGCGCGCTCGAACGCGAATTCGGCCGGCCGATGACGATTCTCGCCGATCTGCAGGGGCCCAAGCTGCGCATCGGCCAATTCCGGGGCGGCAAGGCCGAGCTCGAAACCGGCGCTTCCTTCACGCTCGACCGCAAGGACAGACCGGGCAATGCGCAAAGGGTCCGCCTGCCCCATCCGGAAATCTTCGAGGCGGTCGGACCCGGCGACCGGCTGCTGCTCGATGACGGAAAGCTCGCGCTCAGGGTGATCGAAGCGCGAGCGGACACCATCGCCACCGAGGTCGAAGTCGGCGGGACTTTGTCCGACCATAAAGGCCTCAACGTTCCCGACATCGTCATCCCGATGGCGGCGCTGACCGACAAGGACCGGACCGATCTCACCTTCGCGCTCGACCGGGGCGTCGACTGGATCGCGCTCTCCTTCGTCCAGCGGCCCGAGGATCTCGCTGAGGCCCGGCGGCTGATCCAGGGCCGCGCGGCGCTGCTCGCCAAGATCGAGAAGCCCTCGGCGGTGCACCGGATCGACGAGATCCTCGAAGCCGCCGATGCGGTGATGGTGGCGCGCGGCGATCTCGGCGTCGAGCTGCCGCCCGAACGGGTGCCGCCGCTGCAGAAGCAGATCGTCGAGCGGGCGCGGATCCTCGGCCGGCCCGTCGTCGTCGCAACGCAGATGCTCGAATCGATGATCCGCTCGCCGAGCCCGACCCGCGCCGAGGTCTCCGACGTCGCCACCGCCGTCTATGACGGCGCCGACGCGATCATGCTCTCGGCCGAAAGCGCCTCGGGCGACTGGCCCTGCGAATCGGTCGAGATGATGGACAAGATCGCCACCGCCGTCGAAGCCGACCCTTCGCACTGGGCGCGCGTCCATTTCACCGATACCTTGCCCGATCCGACCAGCGCCGCTGCGCTCGCCGCCGCCTCGAACCAGATCGCCGAGACCGTGTCGGCGGCGGCCGTGATCTGTTTCACCACCTCGGGCTCGACCGCGCGGCGGGTGGCGCGCGAGCGGCCCTCGGTGCCGTTGCTGGTGTTGACGCCCAAGCTCAAAACGGCGCGCCGGCTCGGGCTGCTCTGGGGCGTGCGGATCGACCAATGTGCTGCATATCGTCCGGCTGATCGGCGACGAAATCAAACGCCACACCGAAAAGGCGATCCGCGAGGACCGCTAAAGCAGACCGTGGCGCACCAGTTCGGCGCGCAGCGTCGCCGCGTCGCGGAAATGATGGCCGACAAATCCGTTCTCCTCCGCCGCGCGGGCATTCTCGGCGCGATCGTCGATAAACAGCCCCTCGCCGGTCTCGAGGGCGAAGCGCCCGCGGGCAAGGTCGAAGATCGCCGGATCGGGCTTGATCATCCGGACCTCGCCCGAGACGACGATGTCGCGGAAATGTTCGAGTATCGGCGCGGTCGGCCGGAAGCGCGCCCAGAAGTCGGTGCCGAAATTGGTGATGGCGAACAACGGGACTCCGCGTTCGGCCAGCCGGTCGACCAGTTCGATGACCCCCGGGACCGGCCCGGGAATGGTTTCGAGCCAGCGCTCGACATAGGCGTCGATCAGATCTTCATGCTCGGGGAATCGGGCGCGCCGCTCGGCGACCATGGCCGCGATCGGGCGGCCCGCATCATGCTGCTCGTGCCATTCGAGCGTGACGACCTCGTCGAGGAAACGCTGCCGCTTCTCGGGATCGGGAATCAGTTTTTCGAAAAGAAAACGCGGGTCCCAGCGATACAGGACATTGCCGACGTCGAAGACAACGGCCTCAGGATTCGGCATATCGCGTCACAGCGCCAAACCGACTACTCTTCCTTGGGACCGCGCACAGCCTCGAGACAGCGCGCGTACAACGACAGCGCATCGTCACTCGAACCCGCCGCTGCAGGGTCGATCTTGCGAATTTGATTGAAGAGTTCCAGCGCGAGACGCGCCAGCTCGATGTCTCCGCGATTCGATCCCACGTGCGATGCCGAGCCGCTAAAGGCCATTAACCCTGGCGGGCCTTGAAGCGCCGGTTGGTCTTGTTGATCACATAGGTGCGGCCGCGGCGACGGATCACGCGATTGTCGCGATGCCGGTTCTTGAGCGACTTCAGGGAATTGCGGACTTTCATCGGTTTGACCCGTTCTTGCGTATCTGGTTTGTCGGAAACGAGCGGCGCACCTATGTATGAAGCCGTCGAAAGTCAAGCCGAAAGGGCCCGCAATCCCGCTTCAGAGCCTCCTTCGCCGCACCCCGCCCCCCGCCCTTCCGAACGGCCGGAGGGTCTATGCGGTGGGCGACATCCATGGCTGCCTCGAGCCGTTCGAGGCGCTGATCGAGGCGATCCGCAAAGACGATGCGGCGCGCGGCGAGGCCGAGACCGAGCTGATCCTGCTCGGCGACCTCATCGATCGCGGCCCCGATTCGGCGGCGGTCGTCGATCGAGCGATCGGCTGGGAGGCGGATTGGGCGAGCCTCGAGGTGCTGCTGGGCAATCACGAAGCCTCGATGTGCGCGGTGCTCGACGGCGATCTCAGATGGCTCGACAGCTGGCTGACCTATGGCGGGATCGAAACGCTGCTGAGCTACGGCGTCGACGGGGAGGCGATCGCCGGCGGCGAGCCCGAGTGGATTGCCGAGGCGGCGCGCGAGGCCGTGCCGCGCGCCCATCGCGACTGGCTCGCCGAGCGCCCCTTCCATCTCTCGCGGGGCGATTATCTGTTCGTCCATGCCGGCATCCGCCCCGGCGTGCCGATCGGCGAGCAAAGCCCCCAGGACCTGCTGTGGATCCGCGAGGAGTTTCTGCGCAGCCGCGCCGATCACGGAGCGACGGTGGTCCACGGCCATTCGATCCGCGAGACGATCGACGAACGGCCGAACCGGATCGGCATCGATACCGGCGCCTTCATGTCCGGAACGCTGACAGCGGTCGGTCTCGAAGGTAGAGAGAGGTGGTTCCTGCAAAGCTGAAGGGGAGAATTCGGATGCGTTGGTTGATGCCCTTGCTGCTCGCAACCGCAGCCTGCACGCCGGCCGCCGAAGGCAATGCCGCCCAGGCCGCGCCGGCCAGGACCGAAGGTACGCTCATCGTCGGCAACAAGGGGGAGGATACCGTGAGCTTCATCGATCTTGCCAGCGGCACCGAATGCGCGCGGGTCGAGACCGGCAGCCAGCCGCACGAGATCGCGCTGTCGCCCGACGGGCGCCGCGCCGCGGTCGTCGCCTATGGCGCGACGACGATCGACATTTTCGACGTCGCAAGCGCCGCGCGGGTCAAGCGGATCGATCTCGCGCCGAACGCCCGGCCGCACGGCATTGTCTGGACATCGGACGGACGACTGATCGCGACCACCGAGGGCAGCGCGACGCTGACCCTCGTCGATCCCGAAAGCGGCGCGGTCGACGCGATCCCGACCGATCAGGATATTTCGCACATGGTGGCGGTGAGTGGCGATCTGACGCGCGCCTATGTCGCCAATATGGGCAGCGGCACGGTCAGCGTGATCGATCTTGAATCGGGCGAGAAGCTGCGCGATCTCGAGGCCGGCGAGACGCCCGAGGGGCTCGCGCTGTCGCCCGACGGCACGCGGCTCTGGGTCGCCGACCGCGCCAACGGCCGGCTGACGGTCTTCGACACCGAGCGGCTCGAGGGCCTCAGTTCGGTCGATGTCGGCAATTTCCCGATCCGCGTCGCGGTGACGCCCGATGGCGGCACTGTCATCGTCTCGAATGCGATGGACGGCACGCTGTCGCTCGTCGATGCCGAGACGCTCGATGTTCGGACGATCGCGGTGTCGGGCGAAGGCCTGGCGATGCAAGTGACGATCCTGCTCGGGTCCGACGGCCGCACGCTGTACGCCGCCGAAACCGGACGCCAACAGGTCGCCGTCGTCGATCTCGAAACAGGCGAGGTTCTGCGCCGCTACCAGGCCGGCGAGGGCAGCGACGGGCTCGGCATCTCCGCGATTCGGACACGCTGCGACTAGGCGCTATCCGCGTTCCGCGAGCTTGCGTTCCCAGGCGAGCGCATGGGCGACGATGGTGTCGAGATCGTCATAGCGCGGCTTCCATGGCAGCGCCGCTTGGATCGCCGCATTGTCGGCGACCATCGAGGCGATGTCGCCGGGCCGCCGCGGGCCCACCCTCTGCGGCAGCGGCGCGCCGTTCGCCCGCTCGACGGCGCCGATCACGTCGCGCACCGAATAGCCGCGCCCATAGCCGCAATTGAGCGTCAGCGCCCGCCCCGGCTCGGCGATCAGCGCCTCGAGCGCGCGGATATGCGCGTCGACCAGGTCGATGACATGGATATAATCGCGTACGCCCGTTCCATCGGGCGTGTCGTAATCCTCGCCGAAGATGACGAGCTCGTCGCGCTTTCCGGTCGCCGCTTCGAGCGCCATCTTCAACAGGTTGGTCGCGCCGGCCGTCGATTGGCCGGCGCGGCCCTCGGGATCGGCGCCGGCAACGTTGAAATAGCGCAGCGCGACATAGCCGAAGTCATGCGCCGCCGCGGTGTCGCGC
>JAIVHR010000042.1:0-4452 GCA_020200935.1 Sphingomonadales bacterium | reverse complement strand
GCCACGCGCCCCGGACTCCCACTTGCACCCATTTCGTGCCAGAAACGTTGTCGATCCGATAGCCCTGCCGGGTTCCCTTTGGGAGGTCAAAAGATGAAACACGCATTCGCCCGCGCCGCGGCGCTCGCCCTTCTCGGTCTCGCCGCCGCCTGCAGCACGACCACGCCGCGCGGCACCGAGGTGACGCGCTTCCACTTAGGCGAGCCAATCGCCGCCCAAGCGATCACCATCGAACCGGCCAACGAAGCCGACGCGAACAGCCTCGAATTCCAGACCTATGCCGATATCGTCGCCACCGAACTGGCGCGGATCGGCTTTAATCGAGCCTCGCCGGAGGAGGCCGAGATGATCGCGGTGGTCGATGTGGTGCGCGACACGCGCATCGCGGCCGCCCGGCGCTCGCCGATCTCGATCGGCATCGGCGGCGGGAGCTATGGCGGCGGAGGCGGCGTCGGACTCGGCGTCAGCACCGGCGTCGGCGGATCGCGCGGCAACGAGATCACCGTGACGATGCTCGATGTGAAGCTCAAGCGCCGCTCGGAAGGTACGATCGTCTGGGAAGGCCGCGCATTGCGGCCCGATCAGCCCGAGGATGCGGACCGCGCGGCGGTCGTGGCTAGGCTGGCGAGCGCTCTATTTCAAGACTTTCCCGGCGAATCGGGTCGCACTATCACGGTCGAATGACGATCAGCATCACCAGCGCCTTTGACGGCGGCAATATCCGCGTCCTTTCGGTCGACGGACCCTCGGCCGAACTCGAGATCGAGAAGGACAACAGTTCCGATTTCTATCAATGGTTCTATTTCCGCGTCACCGGCTGCGCGGGCGAGGATCTCGTGCTGCGCATCATTAATGCCGGCGATTCGGCCTATGTGAAGGGCTGGGAGAATTATCGCGCGCGGGTCTCCGACGACCGCGCGTTATGGCACACGGCCGAGACATCCTTCGAAGACGGCGTGCTGGAGATCCGGCATACGGCCGAGACAAACAGCCTGTGGTTCGCCTATTTCGCGCCCTACCCGATGGAGCGGCATCACGATCTCGTCGCCGAGATCGCCGGCCGCGAGGGCGTCAGCCACAGTTCGCTGGGCAGGACGCTCGACGGGCAGGAGCTCGATTATTTCACCCTCGGCGAGGGCGAAATTTCGGTCTGGCTCTATGCCCGCCAGCATCCGGGCGAGACGATGGCCGAATGGTGGATGGAAGGCGCGCTCGACCGGCTGACCGATCTCGACGATCCGGTCACCCGTGTGCTGCGCCGAAAGGCGACCTTCCATATCGTTCCTAATATGAACCCGGACGGTTCGAAGCGCGGGCATTTGCGCACCAATGCGGTCGGCACCAACCTCAATCGCGAATGGCACGAGCCGACCGAGGAGAAATCGCCCGAGGTGCTTTATGTCCGCAATCGCATGGACGAGACCGGCGTCGATTTCGCCATCGACGTCCATGGCGACGAGGCGATCCCGGCCAATTTCCTCGCCGGCTTCGAAGGCATTCCGAGCCTGAAGAAGCGGCAGACCGAGCTTTACGACGCCTTCATCGCGGCGTTGCTCGCGCGGACGCCCGATTTCCAGACCAGGCGAGGCTATCCCAAATCGAAGCCCGGCAAGGGCAACCTCTCGATGTCCACGAACCAGGTCGCCGAACGCTTCGGCTGCGTCGCGATGACGCTCGAAATGCCCTTCAAGGACAATGACGATCTGCCCGACCCCGATTTCGCCTGGTCGCCCGAACGCTGCGCGCTGCTCGGGCGGGCGTGTCTCGGCGCGCTGCTCGACGTGATCGACGAGATCGGGAAGTAGTCCAGGCCTCCGTTCGTCCTGAGCTTGTCGGGCCGAAGGCGACCGCAGGTCAACGGCGAGCAACCAGCGACATCGCCTGCGGCCCGCCCTTCGACTGCTGCCTTCGGCAGCGCTCAGGACGAACGGGTCATTTTAGTCGAATAGCTCGGTCAGAAACCTTTCCATCGCCGCCCAACTCCGCCTGTCCGCACCCGCTTCGTACACCACCCCGCGTTCGGGCATGTTCGCCGATTTGTCGGTGAAGCCGTGGCCGGCATGGCCGAAGGCGAGGATCTGCCAGTCGGCGCCGGCCTCGGTCAGCTCGCTGCCCAGCGCGACGAGCGAATCGGGCGGGGCGAGCGGGTCGTCCCAGCCGTGACAGACGAGGATCTTCGCTGTAATCGCATCGACCTGATAATCGGGTGGATCGTAGATGCCGTGGAAGCTGACCACGCCGAGCAGATGTGGCCCCTCCCAATCCCCATCCGAGACCGCTACCCCTTCGAAGGGGCCGCCGGTACCGTCATGGATCACGACTTCACGTTCGATGGTCATGTGGGCCTCCTTTTCGTTCGGGCCGAGCTTGTCGAAGCCCTGTCCTTCCTTTCGAACTTTGAGAGAAGAACAGCCCTTCGACAAGCTCGGGGCGAACGGTTATGTGCCGGGATCACATCGACCCTCACGGAGACCCCATGCCCCAGCTCGTCCTCATCCGTCACGGCCAGTCCGAATGGAACCTCGCCAACCGGTTCACCGGCTGGTGGGACGTCGGCCTGAGCGAAAAGGGCGAGGCAGAGGCGCGCGAGGCCGGGCGGCTGATGGCCGAAAAGGGCGTCGATCACGATCTCTGCTTCACCAGCTACCTGACCCGCGCGATCCTGACGCTCGACCTGGCTCTGGCCGAAATGGACCGGCTCTGGCTGCCGGTCGAGAAGCACTGGCGATTGAACGAGCGGCATTATGGCGGGCTCACCGGCCTCGACAAGCAGGAGACGCGCGAGCGCCATGGCGACGAGCAGGTCCATATCTGGCGCCGCAGCTTCGATGTGCCGCCGCCCGAGATGGAAGCCGGAAGCGAATTCGACCTGTCGGGCGATCGCCGCTACGAAGGCGTCGAAGTGCCGGCCGGCGAGAGCCTAAAGGATACGATCGAGCGTGTGCTGCCTTATTGGGACGCGGCGATCGCGCCGGCGCTCAAAGCGGGCAAGCGCGTGTTGATATCGGCGCACGGCAATTCGCTGCGGGCGCTGGTCAAGCATCTGTCGAACATTCCCGATGACGAGATCACCGGGCTCGAAATCCCGACCGGCCAGCCGATAGTCTACGATCTCGACGACGAGCTGGGCGAGCGCGAGCGGTATTATCTGTCGGAGAAATAGCGTCATCCCGGCGGAAGCCGGGGTCCCGGCCCGATTGGCACAACCGTTCGCCTTGCGGCCCTGGATTCCGGCTTTCGCCGGAATGACGAGCCGATCATTGCACCCCCGCCCCCTTGGCACTAGAAGAAAGCGCTTCTCCGAGGCCCCAAGGCAGGACGAAGCATGACCGACACCCCGCTAATCGGCATCATCATGGGCAGCCGCTCCGACTGGGAGACGATGCGGCCCGCGAGCGCTGTGCTCGACGAACTCGGCGTGCCGCATGAATGCAAGGTCGTCTCGGCGCATCGCACGCCCGAACGGATGCGCGACTATGCGCGCGGCGCCGCCGACCGCGGCCTCAAGGCGATCATCGCCGGGGCCGGCGGCGCGGCGCATCTGCCCGGCATGACGGCGGCGCAGACCTGGCTGCCAGTGCTCGGCGTGCCGATCCAGTCGCGCGCGCTCAACGGCCTCGACAGTCTGCTCTCGATCGCCCAGATGCCGAGCGGGGTGCCGGTCGGGACGCTCGCCATCGGCGAAGCGGGCGCGAAGAACGCCGCGCTGCTCGCCGCGGCGATCGTAGGCACATCCGATCCCGCCGTCGCCGAACGGCTCGTGGAATGGCGCCAGGCGCAAACTGACCGGGTCGGGGAAGATCCGACGGCATGAGCGAACCAGGCGGGCCGCTGCCGCCCGGATCGATCATCGGCATCATGGGCGGCGGCCAGCTCGGCCGGATGCTGAGCATCGCCGCCGCGCAGCTCGGCTATCGCTGCCACATCTACGCGCCCGAGGCGGATCCCTGCGCCGCGCATGCCGCCGCGAGGCATGTGCGCGGCGAGTATGCCGACGAAGCAGCGGTGCGCGCCTTCGCCGGGACCGTCGATGTCGTGACCTATGAATTCGAGAATGTCCCGGCCGGGCCGCTGCGCGCGATCGGCGAAGCGGCGCCGGTCCATCCCGCGATCGATGCGCTCGAACTGGCGCAGGATCGGCTCAACGAGAAGGATTATGTGGTTGGCCAGGGCGGCCGGCCGACCGATTATCGCGCGGTGGCTTCGATCGATGAACTGCGCGCGGCGATCGAGGCGATCGGGCTGCCCGCCATACTCAAGACACGCCGCTTCGGCTATGACGGCAAGGGGCAGGAGCGGATCGCCGCACCCGGCGACGCCGAGGCCGCGTGGAAGGCGATCGGCAAGCGCCCGGCGGTGCTCGAGGCTTTCGTCGAATTCGAGAAGGAATTCTCGATCATCCTGGTGCGCGGTCGCGAAGGCGAGACCCGCATCTGGCCGGCGCCCGACAAC
>JAIVHR010000041.1:9460-14552 GCA_020200935.1 Sphingomonadales bacterium | reverse complement strand
AGGCCGAGGCGCCGAAACCCGAAGCCGCCGAGAGCGCCGAAAGCGCCGAGAGCGATGCTCCGGCCGAGGCCGAAGAAGAGACGCCTGCCGAGGAAGCCCCTCCCCCGGCAGAACCCGCGCCGCTGCGCGAACAGGAGCTCGACGATTATGGCCGCGCCTACGCCACCGGCCGCCGCAAGGACGCGATCGCGCGCGTCTGGATCAAGCCCGGCAAGGGCACGATCACGGTCAACGGCAAGGACCAGTCGAAATATTTCGCCCGGCCGACGCTGCGGCTGGTGATCAACCAGCCCTTCGATATCGCCGAGCGCCGCGGCCAGTATGACGTCGTCGCGACCTGCACCGGCGGCGGGCTTTCGGGCCAGGCCGGCGCGGTCAAGCACGGCGTCAGCCAGGCGCTCGCCAAATACGAACCCGCGCTGCGATCGGTGATGAAGGCTGCGGGTTTTCTTACCCGCGACAGCCGCGTCGTCGAGCGCAAGAAATACGGCAAGGCCAAGGCCCGCAAGAGCTTCCAGTTCTCGAAGCGCTAGGGTTTTCCGCACAGCCGATACGAAGAGGGCGGTCCCGCGGGGCCGCCCTTTTTTTGTATCATTACGTCATTTCCCGCGAAGGGTGGTAAGGCCGCGCCATGACCGACCTCATCGACGCCGCCACTGCCGACCTCCCCAATTTCGTTAGCCATCTCGAATGTTCGAAGACCGGCGAGCGGCTCGAAGCGGGCAGGCTCCACAATCTCTCGCCCGCCGGAGCGCCGATTCTCGTGCGTTACGATCTCGATGGCGTGCGGGGGGCGCTGACTAAGGAGACGCTGGCCGGCCGCGCGCCCAATTTCTGGCGCTATCGCGAATTGCTGCCGGTCCGCGATGCCGCCAATATCGCCGCGCTCGGCGAGGAGATGACCCCGCTCATTCGCTTGCGCCACAGCACCGACGGCCATGCCATCGTCAAGGACGAAGGGCGGCTGCCGACCGGGAGCTTCAAGGCGCGCGGCCTCGCGCTGGCGATCGCCATGGCGAAGGAGCTCGGCGTCACCCGCGTCGCGATCCCGACCAATGGCAATGCGGGCGCCGCGATGGCCGCCTATGCCAGCCGGGCGGGGATCGAGAGCTATGTCTTCTGTCCGGCCGACACGCCCGCAATCAACATCCGCGAGACCGAATTGCAGGGCGCGCATGTCTGGAAGGTCAACGGGCTGATCAACGATTGCGGCAGGATCGTCACCGAGGGCGAGGAACCGATGGGCTGGTTCAACCTCTCGACCTTGAAGGAACCCTACAGAATCGAGGGCAAGAAGACGATGGGCTTCGAGCTCGCCGAGCAATTGGGCTGGGAGCTGCCCGAGGTGATCTTCTACCCGACCGGCGGCGGCACCGGGCTGATCGGCATGTGGAAGGCGTTCGACGAATTGGAGGCGATCGGGCTGATCGGATCGAAGCGGCCGCGGATGGTCGCGGTACAGGCCGACGGGTGCGCGCCGATCGTCAAGGCTTTCGAAGCCGGCGAGGAGCATGCCGAACTCTGGCAGGATGCGCATACCGTCGCCGCGGGCATTCGCGTTCCGGTGGCGATCGGCGATTTCCTGATCCTGCGCGCGCTGCGCGAATCGGGCGGCTATGCGGTGGCGGTCTCGGACGAAGCGATCCTCGACGCGCGCGAGCGGATCGGGCGCGAGGACGGGCTGCTGATCTGCCCCGAAGGCGCGGCGACGGTGGCGGCCTATTTCCAGGCGCTCGAGGACGGCACCGTCGGCCGCGACGAGCGCGCGGTGCTGTTCAATTGCGGCAACGGCCTCAAATATCCGATGCCGAGCGAGGAACGGGCGCTCGATCTGGCGCAGCCGGTGGATTGGCAGGCGATCGGGGCGGTCTAGTATTCCTGCGAAGGCGGGAATCCAGGGCCGCAGGCGATGTCGGGTGCGGCCCTGGGCTCCTGCCTTCGCAGGAGCACCACGCTACCCCAGCCGCTGCTCCAGATCCGCGAGGAAATCGCGTACCCGCGCGGCATTCACGCCCAAATCGCTGACTCCCACCCGGCTCACCGAGCGCATATGGACGATGCTGCCCGGCCCGTTGGGGTTGGGCGTGATGCGCAACACGATATCGTCCTTGAAGCGATAGATCGACACCGTCGCCGTCGCCTCGACGCGGCCGGTCGCGGGCTCGGCGGCGGCGAGCTCCCAGCCGCGCTCCTCGACCAGCTCGCGCGCCGCCTCGACCGTCGCCGGCACATTCGCCGGGACGGCGATCGGCCGGATGTCGCCATAATAGCGCAAATGGAGCAGCCGCCAGCGGCCGACATTGTCGAGCGGCTCGAGATCGGGATCCTTGGGCACCGGCACGGTTTCGAGATTGTCCTCGCGCAGGCTCAGCGTCTCGAATTGCGGCGGATTGACGATATCGGTGGTGACGTCGTGGATGAAGGGCACGAATTCGGTCTTGCCGAAATTATAGGCGACGATGCCGACGAAGATCGCCGCGACGACCACCGTGACGAGCGGCAGGATCAGCGCTCGCCAGCGCCGCCGCAGCGCCAGCAGCAGCATCGCGACCAGCGCGACGACCATGGCGACCATCGCCGCCTGGCTCAACGGCTTGAGCGCGCCGAGCCCGATCCGCCAGTCGATCCAGCCGGCGCCGGTCATCAGCCCCATCGCCAGCGCGACGAGCGGCGCGCCGATGCCGACGATCGCCGCGGCGTAGACCAGCCAGCGCTGCCATGCGGGCGCCGCCGCCCGGGTTGCCTCATTCATCGCCCTGCCCCCTTCGGCCCCCGATCTAGCACCGGCGGCGTCCGGCCGCAAAGCATGGACAATCGCGGCGGCCTTTGCCAAGAAACGCCGCCCGAGCGGGTGTAGCTCAATGGCAGAGCAGGAGCTTCCCAAGCTTAAGACGAGGGTTCGATTCCCTTCACCCGCTCCATGACAGGCCGCCTTCTTGCGCTCGGCGCGCAGACCCCCATGTGAGGGGCCGATCAATCCTCAGGAGATATCCATGGCTTCCCAACCCGACCAGCAAGAGCATGACGATTTCGGCAAGCTCGCGATCTTCGGCGCCGAAATGTCGGGGCTCGCGGTGCGCGCGCTGGCCGGCGCCAACGCCTTTTCTCCGCGGGCGCTCGAATATCTCGCCCAGATCCATGAGGAGATGTGCGAAATCTTCGAACGCGCCGGCAACGACAAGACCGCCGAGGGCTATAAAGGCTTCGCCGAGGATCTGAGGAAGCAGGCCGCCGAGGCCGACGCCGCCGAGACGGCCGCGGGCGGGGACGCCGACAAGGGCGAGTAAGCACGAATCCCCAAGGGCGAGGGAGGAATCCCGCCTCCCTCACACCGTTAGGGCTGAGCCTGTCGAAGCCCGTTTCTCCGGCTGAGAGACGCCCTTCGACAGGCTCAGGGCTGACGGATTTTGAGCGCGATCCCGCGCTAGATCCCCTCCGCCACCGGTTCATGCCCGGCGGCGGACAGCTTCTCGCGCAATTCGGCCAGACATGCATCGAGCGCCGCCTCGTCGGTTGAGCGGACGACGAAATTGGCGCCGACCTTGCCTTCGCGGAAAAAGGGATAGCTGCCGATCTGGCAGGCCGGATGCGCTTTTTCGACCGCTCCCAGCGTCTCCGCGACTTCGCTCTCGGGAGTCCAGCAGCCGAGCGTCTTGGAGAGCACCGGCGCGCCGCCTTCGAGCTCGCCAGTCAGCGCGTCCATCATCTGCGCGGCGATATGCGGGATGCCGGCCATGATGAAGATGTTGCCGCAGCGGATGCCCGGCGCGCCCGACATCCGGTTCTCGATCAGCTCGCCGCCCTCGGGCACCCGCGCCATGCGCAGCCGCGCCTCACTCAGCCCGCCGCGCTTGGCGTAATACCCTTCGAGCATCGCCCGCGCCTTGGGGTGGACGACGACCTCGACGCCGAGCGCCTTCGCCACCGCATCGACCGTGATGTCGTCGTGGGTCGGACCGATGCCGCCGGTGGTGAAGACATAGTCATTCGCCTGTCTCAGCGCGTTGAGCGCGGCGGCGATGCGATCGACATCGTCGGCGACGATCCGCACCTCGGCAAGTCGGATTCCCTGAACATTGAGCCATTTGGCGAGGGTCGCCACATTCCGGTCCTGCGTCCGGCCCGACAGGATCTCGTCGCCGATCACCAGCATGCCGGCGGTCCAGATGCGGTCTGCTGTCATCGCGATCGCATAGCCGCAATCACCGGACACCGCAAAATCCCGCCCCGTTGCGGCGCGGTCGAGATTGTAACTAGGCTCGTGCTCCGACTTTGAGTCGACACTTAAGAACGCGTTGTCCAAACGAACAGACCCTGATGTCCGACGGGTCCAATGGAGAAGTATTGCAAAGGACTACATCTCTGCGTCTACCTCTGCTTCCTCGTCAGCGGCTTCATCTTCGGGCCACTCGCCGGGATCATCTCGGGCTTCTGCCACGGGCCCCTGCTCGTCAGCAATCATATCGTCGACCGCTGCATCCGTTTCAGCAGCCATATCCTCAACTGCGGAGTCCGTGTCTGCCGCGGCATCTTCGGTCTCGGCTTCGGCGCATCCCGTCATCAACACCATTGTTCCGGCGATAGCTAAAAATCGGTTCATATTCATCGACTTCCCTTTCATTGAATTGCACAAGCATCGCCGACCTCAAATATTGTCTGCGAAATCCAGACCATGCCTTCCTGACGCTGGCCGAACAGCACATCGGTCACCGTGCTGCGTTTGGGAACGCGAACTGAGGCAGACAAGGTTAGTCCATCCTCGCAAGGTATCAACGCGCGAAAATAATAGTTTTCGCTTTCGCCCGTTTCGATCGTCGCGCGGAGCACTTCGTCGATCCGCGCGACAGGCGGCCACAGGTCGGCGCGCGCGAGCGATGTCGCACTGTTTCTATCGGTCAGAGTGGAGCATTCCAGCCGCGAACGCATCCGCTCCGAAATCGGAACCACCTTGCTCAGGCGGACCATCATCACATTGTCGAGTGGCGCGGAAGGCGGCTCATCATCGACCGGCAGCGGCGCGCAATCTTGCTTTCCCCAAGGAACGATGGGCTGCGTTGACTCTGCGGTTTCGGTACCGTCGGCTGCTTCGGCT
>JAIVHR010000041.1:0-9428 GCA_020200935.1 Sphingomonadales bacterium | reverse complement strand
GTATACAATTCTCTTGTTGCTTAGAATGGCCGTTGTCTCCGAATTGGCGGCATTCTTGGGTCGCTTTGGCGCGGTCGCCGAACATTCGCGTACGTGCCTTCGCAATATCGATCCGCGGCGCTATATGATCAGCCATGAACGAATATCAGACCATAACCGGCGACGATTCCGTCGCCCGCGACGGCACGATCAAGCTGCATGACGCGGCCGGCTTCGAGGGCATGCGCAAGGCCGGCAGGCTCGCGGCCGAGGTGCTCGACGCGCTCGTCCCGCATGTCGTGCCCGGCGTCACGACGCAGGAGATCGACGATATCGTCTTCGCGGCGATGCGCGCCGGCGGCGGCATCCCGGCGACGATGAATTACCGCGGTTATACCAAAAGCTGCTGCACCTCGATCAACCATGTCGTCTGCCACGGCATCCCCGGCGACAAGGCATTGAAGGAAGGCGATATCGTCAATATCGACGTCACCCCGATCGTCGATGGCTGGCATGGCGACACCAGCCGGATGTTCACCGTCGGCAAGGTGCCGATCAAGGCGCAGCGTCTGATCGACGTCACCCATGAATGCCTGATGCGCGGCATCGAGCAAGTCAAACCCGGAAACCGGCTCGGCGATGTCAGCCACGCGATCCAGAGCCACGCCGAGGCCAACCGCTATTCGGTGGTGCGCGATTTTTGCGGCCACGGCCTCGGCCGGCTGTTCCACGACGCGCCCGAGGTGATCCATGCCGGCGAACCCGGCACCGGCCCCGAATTCCGCCCCGGCATGTTCTTCACCATCGAACCGATGATCAATCTCGGCCGGCCGGGAGTGAAGGTGCTCGATGACGGCTGGACCGCGGTGACCCGCGACCGCAAGCTCTCGGCCCAGTTCGAACATTCGGTCGGCGTGACCGAAGACGGCGTCGAGATCTTCACCGCGAGCCCGAAGGGCCTGGACAGGCCGCCCTTCTGACGGCCGCCGCATTTCAATCGAATCTGTCGACTCGCAGGCGATCCCGCGAGCCGGCGTCAATTCTTTTATCCAATGCGCAGCCGACAGGATAATATTCTTACAGAGAATATGTCCGTCGTCCCTGTTATATCTTGATCAATGCAGTGAACGTTGTCGGGCTTGTCCCGCAGGAGGCTTATGGTCAGCAGACTTGTCTAACCGGGTCAGTTAATATATCAGGATACTTCAGTCTGTACCGAGTCGAATTGTATGATATATTTTGGTAATTCCTGGGGAGGAAGATGATCACCAGCTATTCTGAGTGGATGCTTGATCGGAGACGCGGTCGCAGCGACCGGCCGTTAAGTAGATGGGTGGCGGCATGAACGGTGTGGAGCGGATTAACCTGGCGATCCCCAACCCGGGCGCGACTGATCGGCTGTCGCTGCCGCACTATCGCGGCGCGTCGTTCAATTCGACATTTTCATCCTGGTGGATAAACTACTTTCAGGGCTTCATGAGATTCAATCTCGCCTTGCCGCGGCCGCAAGGCGTGTCGCTGATCCTGCGTTTGTGCAGTACCACCTATCAGGGGAGCACAAGCTGCCCGATCACAGTCATCGTCAACGACACAAGGCTGTTCAGGAACTGGGATCCGCACATCACGAACTTCTACGACAAGTCCTGGTATATTCCGGCCAGCCTATTACGATCCGGCAATAACGACATCATCGTCTACCTGTCCGGAGGGCGAACGGCGGTGCTGATCCAAGGATTTTCGGTTATGGCGCTCGAGATGCAACGCCAGCAACAGGAATATTGGTGTTGGTCCGCGCTCTCGACGAGCACGTCGCATTTCTTCGATGCCAAAAGCCCATGGACCCAGTGTTCGCTGGTCAACGCCGAATTCGGCGAGAATGATTGCTGCGAGAACGGATCCTCCCCCCGGTGCAGCCGGCCATGGAACACCGCAAGCGGCCTGGAGTGCACCGGCAATCTGGCCAGCGCGCGCGACGAACCGCAGCCGGTCGAGACGGTCGAGGGGCAAATCAACATCGGCAGGCCGATGGGCGCTTCGCTCAGTTGGGGCTCGGGGGTGGGGCATGCGGTCGCCCTGTCGGGCGTCGGGCATGTGCAGACAATGGTCGCCGTGGAGGATCCGTTCATTGGCACCTCTTATATGCCCTACCTGACTTTCCGAGAGAGATATCAGGGCAAGGGACGTTGGGTCCGCAGCTATTTCACCAAGCCGAATTCGGAGCACGCCGATGGGCGTTGAACTGGAGACCCCGCCGCCCGAAGCGTTTGACGCGATCGAGCGCGTATTGCCCGACCTTCCGCCCGTCGAAGCCGACGCATTGCGGATGATTGCGGCCGAGGGGGGAGCCGAGGCGACAGCTGTCCTCCCGCACCGGATCGAGCATGTCGATCTCGAGGCGGTTGATTCGGAGGGAGTTCGCGGCGCGGAAATGATCGGATGGCGCTTCTTGCTATCAGGTCACGTTGCTGCGCATTCCGGCCCTCTATGTGGTTGCGCTCTGGCTCCACGCGCAAGGCGAGAGAGAGGATATGATCATCCCCATGGCACCGGCGCCTCAGGAGTTCAATTCGGAGCAGACGGTCTACACGGTCGATGAATTCGATGAGGCCTTGCGGAACGTAGCGGCCCGGCAAGCGGAATTGGCCACCGGGATCGACGAAGGACCGCTAACCGCCTGAAGTTTCGAGCGAGCGTCAGAGAGCCGCGCCACAGCATCGGCCGGCGGCAATTCACCGGTTGATCTGCCACGCCGGTGCCGCTTCAGATATGCGGCACCGTTTCCGCCTTCTCCTCCGTATCGCACGGCGGTTTTGTTGCAACATGCGGCGGGCTGCGCCAGAACAACGGCATGACGATTTCGGCCCGCACCCTGTTTCCCCTGCTTTTCGCCAGCCTTCTCCTGTTCGGTTGCTCCTCGAAAGATCCCGAGGAACCGGCTCGCGAGACCTCCCCCCGGCTGACTCCGGCCGATGTCGATGGCGAGTTGCTGGCGACCGGCGGCGACGGATCGAGCTGGGTGGCCGCCAATTTCAATTACCAGGAACAGCGGTTCAGCCCGCTCGACCAGATCGACCGATCGAACGTCTCCCGGCTCGGCGTCGCCTGGACCGCCGAGCTGCCCGACGCCCGCGCGCAGGAAGCGACGCCGATCGTCGTCGGGCGGCGGATGTTCGTCACCGGTCCCTGGTCCAAGATCTTCGCCTTCAATGCGGTCACCGGCGAAGCGCTCTGGAGCTTCGACCCCGAGGTCGAGCGCTCGGTGCTGCGCAATACCTGCTGCGATGCGGTCAATCGCGGCGTCGCGGTGTGGCGCGGCCGACTGTATCTCGGCACGCTCGACGGGCGGCTGATATCAATCGACGCCAATACCGGCGCCCAGCTCTGGTCGACCCAGACCACCGACCGGTCGCAGCCCTACACGATCACCGGCACGCCGCGGGTCGTCGACAACAAGGTGATCATCGGCAATGGCGGCGCCGAATTCGGCGTGCGCGGCTATGTCTCGGCCTATGACGCCAATGACGGTCGCCTCCTCTGGCGCTTCTACACGGTGCCCAATCCCGAAGGCGAAGCCGACAACGCGGCCTCCGATCAGGTGCTGCGGCGGGCGGCGGCGCGGACCTGGTCCGAAGAGGGCCAGTGGCGCGAATCGGGCGGCGGCGGCACGGTCTGGGACGCTATCGTCTACGATCACGAGCTCGACCAGCTCTATATCGGCGTCGGCAACGGATCGCCCTGGAACCACGGCGCGCGCTCGCAAGGGCGGGGCGACAATCTGTTCCTCTCCTCGATCGTCGCGCTCGACCCCGATACCGGCGAATATCTCTGGCATTATCAGGAGACGCCCGGCGAAAGCTGGGACTTCACCGCCACCCAGCACATCATCCTCGCCGATCTCCGGATGCCGGTCCGCGACGAGGAGGGCGGGATCGTCGAGGGTGAAGACGGCGAGCCGCGGACCGAGAGTCGCAAGGTGCTGATGCAGGCGCCGAAGAATGGCTTCTTCTTCGTCATCGACCGCACGAACGGCGAGCTGATCTCGGCCGATCCCTTCATCGAGGGGATCAACTGGGCCGAGGGCTATAACCTCGAGACCGGGCGGCCGATCGAGAATCCGGCGGCGCGCTTCTATCGCACCGGCGAGCCGTTCATCTCGAACCCGGGCCCGATCGGCGCGCATAATTGGCAGCCGATGGCCTATAACCGCGAGACCGGCCTCGTCTATATTCCGGCCAACATCGCCCCGCAGATCCATGTTCCGGCTCCGGGCGAGGGGCCGATCGCGCTCGGCGATATCGGCTTCAACACGGGCGGCGACTGGAGCGACATCAATCTGCCGCGCGACGAGGAGGCGATCCGCGCGGCGATCTCGATGGTCACCGGCCAGCTCGTCGCCTTCGATCCGGTCGCCGGCGAGGTGCGCTGGACGGCCGATTATCCGACGCCGTGGAACGGCGGTATCATGACGACCGCCGGCGGACTGGTCTTCCAGGGGACCGCGATGGGCCAATTCAAGGCCTATGACGCGGCAAGCGGCGAGGAACTCTGGTCGATGGACACGCAATCGGGCGTGCTCGCAGGCGCCTCGACCTACCAGATCGACGGCGTCCAGTATGTCGCCTTCACAACCGGACGCGGCGGCGCCTTCGCGATCACCGCCGGGCGCGCCGACCGCGCCCGCGAGATCCCCAACATTCCTCGGCTGGTGGTCCTGCGGCTCGGCGGAGACGGTCGGCTGCCGCCGGCGCCGGCGGGCGACGAGCGCCGGCTCGACCCGCCCGAATCGACCGGCAGCGAGGCGCAGATCGCGCAAGGCCAGCGGCTCTTCAACCGCTATTGTCTGGTCTGCCACGGCGAGGGCGCGGTCGGCGGCGGCGTCAATCCCGATCTGCGCTTCTCGGGCATACTCGGCGATTCCGAAGGCTGGCGCGACATCGTCATCGGCGGCGCATTGCGGAGCAACGGCATGCCGAGCTTCAGTTCGGCATTCGATGGCTCGGGCGCCAATGCGATCCGCCATTATGTGATCGACAAGGCCAACTGGGATCTCGAACGGATCCGCGCCCGGCGCGAGGAAGAGGGCGAGGGCTGAGCCGTGGGAAAAGCGGCCACCGATGAGCGACTATAGGGTCAGCTTCCGCTTCGGCGACGCGCCCGCCGCGCCGCCCGAGGAACAGGCTCCCCCCTCCGACGGCGATCGGCAAGTCGAATTTCTCTGCGACCCGGCGCTCGAAGGTAAGATCCCGCCGCCCGAGCGCGCGGTGCGCTTCGTGCCCGACTGGTTCAAGCGGCTCGAGCGCGAGCTCGGGGTGCCCGATGCGCATGGGTTGCCGGGGCTCACCGCCAAGGCCTGCCTGCCGATGACCGACGCTTTTTCGCTCGGCTTCGTCATCCCGCTCCCACTCGACGTCATGCTGCAGGTGCCCGAGGACCGCGTCTCGATCCGGATCGGCTGGGCGCCCGACGCGCCCTTCCAGCCGATCGAGCAGCATCTGCCGGCGCAGATCGGTGCGCCCGAGCCGCCCTTCGAGAGCACGGTGCCGCTCAAATTCATCAACCCCTGGCGGGTCAGGGTGCCCGAAGGCTATTCCGTGCTCTTCACCCAGCCCTTGAGCCGGCCCGACCTGCCCTTCACCTGCTTTTCAGGTTTCGTCGATTGCGATCACTTCGCGACGACGGTCAACCTCCCCTTCGCCTGGACCGGCCCGCCCGGCGACCATCAGCTGCCCGCCGGCACGCCGATCGCCCAGCTGCTCCCCGTCCGCCGCGACGCGATGATCAAGCAGGGCACCGCCCGCGCCTCGACCGAGGAAGAGCTCGCCGAGCAGGAGGCGGCCCGAACGCGCAAATATGGCGAGGAATCGACCTATGCGCGCGACTGGCGGGTCAAGAAGTGAGGGTGCGGAACGAAGCCCGGGGCGGTCGGTTGACAGGACAAACCGGCGCCCGGCCCGCACCCGCCCACGCAATTGCCGCGGACTGGCTTGCGTCCGAGCCCGCGCGCGCCGTATGAAAAGCATCAGCCATTCCGTCCCGCAGGAGCCGCCGCCCCGATGAAAAAGATCGAAGCGATCATCAAGCCCTTCAAGCTCGACGAGGTCAAGGAAGCGCTCCACGAGGCCGGAGTCACCGGCATGACCGTCACCGAGGCCAAGGGCTTCGGCCGGCAGAAGGGCCACACCGAGCTCTATCGCGGCGCCGAATATATCGTCGATTTCCTGCCCAAGGTGAAATTGGAAGTGGTGGTGTATAGGTATTTCGGTGGGTATTTCGGTGACAGTGCACTTAATTCCCTGCCGGTCGCGCAGCCGCCAATGTCACGGATGAATTAAGTGCACTGTCACCGAAATGCGGGCGGGGCAGAGGCGATTGCTGCAGTGCAAAGGAACTTTGTGCAGCTGCGAAGAATGATCTAGATAAGGGCCGACTCAACCAGAAACGGGAGATTCCCTTCCATGACCAGCGCCAAGGATATCGTCAAACGCCTCAAGGACGAGGAGATCGAGTGGGTCGACCTGCGCTTCACCGATCCGCGCGGCAAGTGGCAGCATCTGCAGATGTGCGCGCGCGTCATGGACGAGGACGCCTTCGAGGAAGGGTTGATGTTCGACGGCTCCTCGATCGCCGGCTGGAAGGCGATCAACGAATCGGACATGATCCTCAAGCCCGATCTCGACGCGGTCTATGTCGATCCCTTTTCAGCCGCCCCGATGCTCGCCATCTGCTGCGACATCGTCGAGCCTTCGACCGGCGACTGGTATGCCCGCGACCCCCGCTCGACCGCCAAGCGCGCCGAGGCCTATCTCAAGAACAGCGGCATCGGCGACACGATCTATGTCGGCCCCGAAGCCGAATTCTTCATGTTCGACGATGTCCGCTTCGAGAACAGCTACGACACCAGCTATTACAAGATCGACGATATCGAGCTGCCGACCAATTCGGGGCGCGAATACGAGATGGGCAACATGGCCCACCGGCCGCGCGCCAAGGGCGGCTATTTCCCGGTCCCCCCGGTCGACAGCGCGATGGATATCCGCGGCGAGATGGTCTCGACGATGATCGAGATGGGCCTGCCGATGGACAAGCACCATCACGAGGTCGGCGCCGCCCAGCATGAGCTCGGGCTGACCTTCGGCACCCTCCTCCAGACCGCCGACCGGATGCAGGTCTATAAGTATGTCGTCCACCAGGTCGCGCATGCCTATGGAAAGACCGCGACCTTCATGCCCAAGCCGATCAGGGAGGATAACGGATCGGGCATGCACACGCACATGTCGATCTGGGACGGCACCAAGCCGCTTTTCGCCGGCAACGGCTATGCCGGCCTCTCCGACATGGCGCTCTATTTCATCGGCGGCGTCGTCGCCCATGCCCGCGCATTGAACGCCTTCACCAACCCGACGACCAACAGCTACAAGCGGCTGGTGCCGGGCTACGAGGCGCCGGTGCTGCTCGCCTATTCGAGCCGCAACCGATCGGCCTCCTGCCGCATCCCCTACGGCACCGGCGACAAGGCCAAGCGCGTAGAATTCCGCTTCCCCGACGCGATGGCGAACCCGTATCTGTGCTATGCGGCGCTGCTGATGGCCGGGCTCGACGGGATCGACAACCGCACCCATCCGGGCGATGCGATGGACAAGAATCTCTACGATCTGCCGCCCGCCGAGCTCGAGAATGTCCCGACCGTCTGCGGCAGCTTGCGCGAAGCGCTCGAAGCGCTCGAGGAGGACAACGCCTTCCTCACCAAGGGCGACGTCTTCACGCTCGACCAGATCGAAAGCTATGCCGAACTGAAATGGGAAGAAAACGACCGCTGGGAGACCACCCCCACCCCGGTCGAGTTCGACATGTATTACAGCAGCTGATCGCTCTCCCGAGAGCAGGCGGCCGTGAAGGCCACTTCTTGCAAACAGGCAGCTGTCTTTTGACTTGTGATACTACACGGCCGATTGGATACAGTTGCCGTTGACAAAATCAAACGACGGGATTCTTGCGCGGCACCGAGTCTTTGCATCGATTTCTCCGGCGATGAGTGATATTTCCCTTCTTCATTTGAATAATGAGGGGGGATCACGATGACCGACTTTAACGGCGCCTACGTCACCGGCCTGTTCGACAAGAGCAATGACTGCGTTTCGGGCAACACGGCCGGCGCGATGGCCGCCTCGGTGATGACCGACTATGTCTTCTGGTCGGTTCATGTCTCGCCCCAGGGCGATCTCGGCTACAACAATGTCAGCCTCGCCAGCGGCGGACAGATCGTTGCCGAGACGGTGAATTGCCTCAAGGCGGTCGCCGATGCGGGGCGCGGTTCGGGCGAGCTGCAGCGCGTCTGGCTGTCGATCGGCGCCGGCGGCACATCGGATTTCACCAACATCGCCGACATATTGAACGCCACCGACGGCCGGCGCGAAACCATGCTCGCCAATTTCGCCGCCGTGGCGAACGCGCTCGGCGCCTGTGGCTTCGATTATGACAATGAGGATCAGATCGGCAATGTCGAGGTGATCACCGGGCTGACCGCGGCGCTTTATGGCGATAACAGCGCCTGGCGCTTTTCCTTCTGCCCTTACGGCAACTCCTCCTACGCCTCGCAATATTGGATCCAATGCCTTCAGGCGATCTTCAAGCAGCTCGGAACCCAACCGGTCGTCGGCTTCAACCTGCAATGCTATTCGGGCGGTTCGGACAGCGATCCCGACGGCTGGCAGCAGGCCGTCGAGGGCGCAGGGAGCGGCAGCACCGGGATCACGGATGCCAACGCGCTGATCCGGCCCGGACTGTCGGTAACGGGCGGCCCGGACCCCTATACGCCTTCCGAGGCGACGTCGGCGCTCAAGGGCTGGAACAGCAGCGGCGGGTGGATCTGGAACAGCGAAATCGTGCTCGACAATCCAAGCGACACGATCGCCGACTATGGGCAGGCAATCGCCGCCGGGACCTGAGAGATCCCTCTCCCATAAGGAGAGGGTTGTGAACTCTTAGCGAGGAACGAGCTTAGAGTTCACTGGGTGAGGGGTTCCGCCATACCGAGAGCGCACAACCCCTCATCCAACTCCGTCCAGGCTCCTTCGTCGCCAAGACTGCTTAATCCTTCTCCCCATGGGAGACGGTTTGTTGTGCGATACGTCTGCAAACGCGTTGACGGCGCGCGGCCATCGCCTATCTTCGTTTCAAAAGCGAACCGATCAACCGAATCGAGGGAGAGTCTCCGCCATGCACAGTTATCTCAAACATTATATCGACGGCGAATGGGTCGAGAGCGAGGGGGGGAGCCGCTACGAGGTGATCAACCCGGCGACCGAGGAGCCCTGCACCGAGATCACGCTCGGCAGCCAGGCCGATGTCGACAAGGCGGTCACCGCCGCGCGCAGGGCCTTCGAGAGCTTTTCGCAGACCAGCGTCGAGGAGCGCGTCGAACTGCTCGAGCGGATCGCCGAGGAATATGC
>JAIVHR010000335.1 GCA_020200935.1 Sphingomonadales bacterium | reverse complement strand
TTGGCGCGCCCCGGCTGGAAATTCTCGACCGACAGGCTCGTCAGCTCGATCGTCCCGGCGAGCGCGCCGGGCCCGTAAACGCCGCTGCCGCCGCCGCGCACGACCCTGATCTCGCCCAATTGCTCGGCATCGAAGCCGGGCCAGGCGATCCAGCCGCCGAAGGGATCGCTCTGCGGCACGCCGTCGAGCACCAGCAGCGCCCGGCTCGAGGCGTTGCCGCCGAGCCCGCGCAAGGTGACGCCCTGCCCGGTCGGATGGCCCGAGCGCGAATCGGAGGCGCGGAAGAGCTCTACGCCGGCGACCTGGCTCAGGATATTTTCGAGCCGCCCGCTCGGTTCGCGGGCGATCTCCTCGGCATCGAGGCTGACGCTGCCATAGGCGACATCGCTGCGCGGCTCTTCGAGACCCGCGGCGGTGACGACGATCGGGTCGTTCTCCGGCTCGTCCTGCGCCAGCGCGGGTGTGGCCGCCGAAAAGAGCAGCGTGGCGAGAATGGCGCGGCTGGCCTTCCTCCCCCGTTCGTCCTGAGCGCTGCCGAAGGCAGCAGTCGAAGGGCGAGCCGCAGGCGACGTCGCTTGCGGCTCGCCCTTCGACAAGCTCAGGACGAACGGAGTATTTCTCGGCAGGGTTGGATCTAGGCGCACGCCGTTACTTGTTCTTGTCCGGATGCGCATCGGCGAAGGCGTCGAGCGCGTTGGCCTTGGCGTCATAGCCGACGAGCAGCGGATAATCCTCGAGCGGCGTATCGAAGCGGCGCGCATTGTACATTTGCGGCACCAGGCAGATATCGGCGAGCCCCGGCGCGTCGCCCGACAGGAATTCGCCGCCATGGCGCTCGGCCAGCGCCTCGAGCCCGGCAAAGCCGAGCGCGATCCAGTGGCGGTACCAGCGATCGACCTCTTCCTGCTCGTGGCCGAGCTCGTGCTTCAGATATTGCAGCACGCGCAGATTGTTGAGCGGGTGGATGTCGCAGGCGACGGCGAGCGCCATCGCCCGGACATGGGCGCGCAGCAGCGTATCGCGCGGCAGCAGCGGCGGGGAGGGATAGGTCGCGTCGATCCATTCGACGATCGCCAGCGACTGGGTCAGCGAGGCTTCGCCGGCTTCGAGCATCGGCACCAGCCCCTGGGGGTTGAGCCGCCGGTAGGCCTCGCCGCGCTGATCGCCATCGACGAGGTTCACCGGCAATCGATCATATTCG
>JAIVHR010000334.1 GCA_020200935.1 Sphingomonadales bacterium | reverse complement strand
GTCACCGTCTGGATATAGAGCACCGCGATGTCGTAGAAATCGCGCTGCGCGGCGAGCACGTCGAACAATGTCCCGCGCACCAGCCGGAAGCGTTCGAAGATCACGTCGCGCGACTGGCGGCTCGACAGATAGCTGGCCTCGACCGCGGCGAGCTGCGTTTCGAGCGCCTCGACATCGCTCCAGGCGATCGAGGCGAGCCGTAGCGCTTCCTCGCGCACCGCGTCGGCCCTCGCCCGGCTCTGGCCGGCGCGCGCCTCGGCCTGATCGGCGCGCGCATCGCCGCCGCCGAAGAAGCGCTGCTCGAGCACGATCGAGGCGCGGATGTCGTAATCATTGTCATTCTCGAAGATGCCGAAGCGGCCGCCTTCGATCCGGCCGTTGACGCTCGGCAGCGTCTCGGCGCGCGAGGCGCGGGCATCCTGCCGCGCGGCATAGGCCTGGGCCTGGGTCAGCTGCACCGCGGGTATGCCGAGCGCGGCCGCCTCGACGGCCTCGCGCGTGGCATAGGGCTCGGCGACCAGCGGCGCGCGCGCGATCGGCTCGGGAGCGGGCTGCTCGAACAGCTCGGTATAGCGCGCTTCGGCATTGGCGAGCTGCCGTTCGAAGCCGGCGAGTTGGGCGGCGCTCGAGGCGAGTTCGCTGTCGATGCGGGCAATGTCGCCGCGCGCCGAAACGCCCTCGGCGATGCGCGTCTCGATCGCGTCGCGCAACTCGAACTGGCTTGCGAGCCGCGCTTCGCCGACCTCGACCAGCGCGCGATAGGTGAAGACGTCGTACCAGGTGGCGATCGCGCGCAGGGCGATCGAATCGCTCTGGCGCTCGCGTTCGAACATCGCCGCGCGCAGCCGGTATCCGGCGGCGTCGACGCGCATCGACGCGGTTCCGAAATCGAGCAGCCGCTGATTGACCACGAAAGTCGCGTCGGTGCGGCCCCGTGCACGCGACCGCTCGACGATATTGTCGGGATCGTCGGAAAAATCGCGGGCGAGCGAGGTGCGGCTGCTGAGCGCGAGGTCGAGTGTCGGGAACAAGGCGGAGCGTGCCTCGCGCCGCGCCGCTTCGGCTTCCTCGACCAGAAACCTAGTCTCCTCGACCGAGGGGTTGGCCGACACCGCGGCACCGATCCGGGCGATGAATTCGCTGTCGGGCGTCCGGCGGCGCAGAAAGGCGACGAGCGGATCGTCGGCGAGCTGGATGCGCAGCGG
>JAIVHR010000211.1 GCA_020200935.1 Sphingomonadales bacterium | reverse complement strand
CTCGACCTGGCTGATCAACCATTTCGAATTGTTCGGGCTCCACCAGGCCTGGGCCGACTTTCGCGGCACCGAATTGCCGGTGCAGCGATTCCGCACGCCGCTCTTCTACAAGAGCGTGCGCCACCCGCTCTATGCGGGTTTCCTGATCGCCTTCTGGGCAATCCCCGATATGAGGCAGGGACACATGCTCTTCGCCGCCGCCATGACGATCTACGTGCTGATCGCGATCCGCTACGAAGAGCGCGACCTGAGCGCGCATCTCGGCGACCAGTACCGCGAATATCGCAAGCGGGTCGGAATGCTGATCCCGGGTCTCGGCAAGGCGCGGTAGATGCGCGCGATCGCAAATACTCCCTTCCGTTCGGGCTGAGCTTGTCGAAGCCCTGCTTTTCCTTTGCTCCGGGGAGAAGAAATACAGCCCTTCGACAGGCTCAGGGCGAACGGTTGGGGCCGGCCTGTCGCGCCCTAGCCGCCAAGGCGTGCGCCAGCTCGAACAGCGCGATCGCCGCCTTGGCAGCTTCGCCGCCCTTGTCCTTGTGGTCGGGCCGAGCACGTTCTTCGGCCTGCGTCTCATTCTCGACCGTCAGGATGCCATTGCCGATCGCGATGCCGTCCATCGTCAGCGCCATGATGCCGCGCGCGCTTTCGCCGGCGACGATCTCGAAATGATATGTCTCGCCGCGGATGACGACGCCCAATGCAACGAAGCCGTCATAGCGGCCGGTCTCGGCGGCGAGCGCTATCGCCGCCGGAATTTCGAGCGCGCCGGGGACGGCGATCGTCTCATGCTCGTGGCCCGCCGCTTCGAGCGCGGCGCTTGCGCCCTCGATCAGCCAGTCGTTGAAAGCGTCGTAGAAGCGCGCCTCGACAATCAGGAATTTGGCCATCAAGCCGCCTCAATCTCGACCGCCCGCTCGCCGACGATCGACAATCCGTAGGCGTCGAGCCCGACCAGGCTGTGGTGTGTGTTGGTCAGCAGGATCATGTCCTGGACGCCGAGCTCGGTCAGGATCTGCGCGCCGACGCCGTAGTCGCGCAATTCCTCCATGTCGGGCCGCGCCTCGCCGGTCTTGAGCTTCAGCGCCTGCGTGAAGGCGCCCTGCATCGTGCGGTTGATGACGACGACGATGCCGGCGCCCTCTTCGCCGATGATCTCCATCGAGCGGGCGAGCATCGCGCCGCGCGGCCCCTCCTCACCGAACACGTCGGCAAAGGCCGAGAGCGCGTGCATGCGCACCAATGTCGGCTTGTCGGGATCGACCTTGCCCTTGACCAGCGCCACCTGCTCGGTGCCGGTCGCCTTGTTGAAGAAGGTCATCGCCCGCCATTCGCCGCCCCAGCGCGAGGTGAACGGCGCCTCGGCCTGCTTCTCGACGAGATGGTCGTGCTGGCGGCGATAGGCGATCAGATCGCGGATCGTGCCGATCTTGAGATTGTGGAGCCGGGCGAATTCGATCAGATCGTCCATCCGCGCCATCGAGCCGTCGTCGCGCATGATCTCGCAGATCACCCCCGAGGGGTTGAGCCCGGCGAGCCGCGCGACATCGACCGCGGCCTCGGTAACGCGAGGCAAATCAGCCCGCGGCCATGCTTGGCCATGAAGTTGATCGCGTCGGGCGTCGCCATCTGGGCGGGGATGACGAGATCGCCCTCATTCTCGCGATCGTCATCGTCGACGAGCACGAACATCCGCCCGTTGCGCGCCTCTTCGAGGATCTCCTCGGCGCTGGCGATCACCTCGCCGCCGCCCGAGACGATGAAGCGTTCGAGCTTCTTCAAGGTGTCGGCAGTCGGGTTCCAGTCCTCCTCGTCGAGCCTGCGCAGCGAGTTGGGATGCAGCCCCGCGGCGCGGGCGAGGCCAGCCTTGCTCAACTCGCCCGAGGTGACGATTTCGCGGATGTTTTCTATGAGAGGTGTCGACATGGCGCGCCGCCTATCACACTGTAATGTGATTCACAATAGCTTTGGCACATTGCGTTGTGTGGAACCCGCCATCGAGAGCCGCAAGCGATACCGCCTGTTGCCCTGGACCCCGGATCAAGTCCGGGGTGACGAGAAGAGGCTGGGGTGACGAAAAGAGGCTAGCGCGCCCTTACCTCCGCCAATCTCGCCAAATAGCGCGCCATTATATCGATCTCGATATTGAGTTCGCGGCCCGTATCGAGCGCGTCGAAGGTCGTGACGTCGGCGGTGTGCGGGATCAGGTTCCAATCGAATTCGAGTGCGTCGGGGAGATCGCGCACGGCGTTGACGGTCAGCGAGACGCCGTCGAGCGCGATCGAGCCCTTGGCGGCGATATAGGCCGCGAGATCGGCCGGCGCGCGGACCGTCACCGCGAGCGAATCGCCGCTCTTTTCAGCCTTCGTCACCTCGCCGACGCCGTCGACATGGCCGGTGACGATATGGCCGCCCATCTCCTCGCCCAATGTCAGCGCGCGTTCGAGATTGAGCCGGCCGCCCTCGTCCCAGAGGCCGTGGGCGGTGCGCGCCACCGTCTCGGCCGAAAGATTGACGGCGAACCAGTCGGCGCCCTTGTCGACGACCGTCAGGCAGGCGCCCGAGCACGCAATCGAGGCGCCGAGCGGAACGCCGTCCATCGCGTAACCGCAGGCGATCTCGAGCCTGAGATCGCCGCGCTGCTCGACCTTCCGGATCGTGCCGACATCCGTGATTATACCGGTAAACACTAAGCACGCTCGTAGACTTCGAGCCGGTCCTTGCCAAGCGGGCGAGAATCGGTCTGGCGCCAACGGCCATGGGCATCGGCGAGCCTATCGAGCCCGATATCGCCGACCGCCGCCTGGCCGGCCCCGATCAGGATCGGCGCGCGATAGACGAGCAGCCGGTCGACGAGATCGGCCGCCAGAAAGGCCGCCGCCGCACCGGCGCCGCCTTCCACCAGGACATGGTCGGCCCTTTCGAGATCGGCTATCGCCTCTGGCCGGGGGAGGTGAATCCATTCGCCCTCGAGCCCTTCCGCCCAGGCCTTGTCGTTGCTCAGCACCGCGCGGCGCGCTCTCATGCGCGCAGGGTTCGAGTGTCACATACACCTCGGCGCCGGCCGCGTCGCAGCTTTCGAGCGCCACCGCCTCGGCATGCGGGCGGCCGCCGGGCCGGGTCCAGCCGCGGCCGATAAGCTTGCCATCGCGGATGATGACGCAGCCGACATTGGGGTTGGGCGCTGTCCGGCCGCGACTGCGCTGCGACAGCGCGATCGCCGAGCGCATCCAGCGGCTGTCGTCAGCAATCGGCAGTGCAGCTCTCCGCAATCGCGGCCTCCTGGGCCTCTTGAGCCTCGAGCTGTTCCGCGAGCTCCCGGTTCGCTTCGCTAATCCGTTCCGCCTCGGCCGCCGCTTCGCGGTCATATTCGATGCCGAAGCCATCGGCGAGGCGCTGGAAGCTTTCGCGGCCGGCGGCGCGCCGGGCGTCGGCCTCAAGCGCCAGCTCGCTCTGCCGCTGTCGGATATCGGCATCGCTCCGGTCGAGCGGCCAGCTTTCGGCATAGATCACCACCGGCTCGTCATCGAAGAGGTTGGTCTTCCCGTCGAGCACGAAGAGATAGATGATGCCGACCGGTATCGCGATCGCGAACAGCAGCGCGACCCAGCTATGCCGCTCGCGCCGGGCGAAGAAGGATTTGACGTCGCCGGCGATCACCTTGGGCTTGGGGGGGATCATGACCATGCCCGCCAGGATAGGCCCCAAGCGTCGCCGGCGCCAGCCTTCGCGTCAGCCGTGGATCTCGAAGCGCACGATATGCACCTGGCTGCTTTCGATTGGCCGACCGTCCCGGGTCGCCGGCTCGAAGCGCCAGACGCGTCGGGCATGGCGTTCGGTGGCTTCAAAAAAAGCGTCATGGCCGGCGCCGATCTTCTCGACCCGCTTGACCCGTCCGTCGGGTCCGATCGTCACCCGCACCCGGACCTCGCCCTCGATCCCGGCGCGCAACAGCGCCGCGGGATAGGGCGGCTGCAGCCGTCCGAGCATGCTCGAAGCGAAGCGCGCATCGATCAGCACGGGGGGCGGCGGCGGTGCCGGATCGCGCGTGACCGGCGGCTGCGGCGGCGGGGGCCGCACAAAGGCGAGATCGCCGATCGGGTCGATGTCACGGATCGTTGGCCGCTGAGGTCTGATCACGGGATTGGGCGTCACATAGGGCGCGGGCGACGGCACGTCGGCTTCGGATTCGGGCGGAGGCAACGGCTCGGGATCGTCGATCGGATCGACATTGTAGATATCGACGATCGGCGGCTCGGGCACCATCATGATCGTCGATTTCGCCAGCAAGGCTGCGGCAATTGCCGCGCCATGCAAGCCGACGACCAACGCGAGGCTCGAAATGCGCGAACCCCTTTCGGCGGGGGAACGATAGGGCATGATCGGGCTCCTTCTCCTGTATGAGATGATGTTATATAACATATGGGAGCGCGGAATGCCAGAGTCTTTTCGCGGCCCCTAGTGGCGCGGATCGAATTCGGCGATGTTGACGCTGGTCGTGCTGACCGGGGCGAAGGGTTCCTTCTCCAGCGCCGGGGAAGGACGATGGGTGGCGCGGCGATAGACCATCGCGATCGCCAACAGGCCGAGCAGAGCCGCCGCCAACAGGAACAACCCGCGCGGGCCCGCCGCCGCGCTCATCAGCGCCCCGGCGGTGACCGGACCGAGCGTCGCGCCGAAGGCCCAGGCCATCAGCAGCCCGGCGATCGCGTGGGTCGCCTTGCCCTCGCCGGCCCGATCGACGGCATGGGCGACCGCGATGCCGTAGAAGGAAAGGCTCCCGGCACCCCACAGCGCGGCCAGCAGCAACAGCATCGCCACCGGCAGCGAATCGCCGAGCAATGCCAGCAACAAAGCCGCCGCCGCGCCGAAACCGGCGAGCAGGGCGATGACAACGCGGCGGTCCATCCGGTCCGAATAGAGGCCGGCCGGCCATTGGGTGGAGAGCGCGCCGATCTGGGCGCAGGCATTGAAGCCGGCGACCGCGGCGAGGCCGGCGGCCGGGGCAATGCCGGCGAGATAGACCGGATAGAGCTGCAGCACCGCGCCGTTGACCGCGCCGGCGACCAGCGCCGCCTGCAGGCTCGCCGGAGCCTCGCGCCAGAGATCGCGCAGGGTGAAGGCGCCGCCCGGATGCGGCACCGGCTGCGCCTGCGACGTCGTCGCGACCGGCAGGATGGCGAAGAAGAACAAGGCCGCCATCATCATGAAGCCGGCCGCCGCGCCGGGCGCGAAGCCGGCGACGAGAAACGGCCCGGCCATCGTGCCGAGCTTGGCGATCAGATAATAGAGCCCGATGATC
Organism: Sphingomonadales bacterium; assembly: GCA_020200935.1. Classification (GTDB taxonomy): domain Bacteria; phylum Pseudomonadota; class Alphaproteobacteria; order Sphingomonadales; family Sphingomonadaceae; genus Parasphingopyxis. The sequence goes on along the minus strand of JAIVHR010000211.1, from coordinate 6,644 downwards.
CGACCGCGCCCGGTTGCCGGCGCGGCATCGGCGATCCAGCTTTCGCCGGTCGCGAACAGCCCGGCGATGGCGAGGCCGAGCGCCAGCTCGACAATCGCGATGGCGAGGAAACCGGGGCCGACCGCGAAAAAGCCGAGCATCGCGAGCCCGGCGCAGGCGGCGAAGAAGATGAAGGCGCGGATATGGCCGAGCCCGGCGATGCGCTCGGGCGCGAGCCGGGCGCCGATCAGAAAGCCCGCCATGTAGCAGGAGGCGGCGATGCCGATCTGGAAGCTGCTCGATCCGGTCGTGGCGAGCCAAAGCGGAATCGCGAAGCCGATCGCCGCCGCCGCCGCCTGGACAAGCGCCAAGGCGGCGACGATCGCCCAGAGATCGCGCAGGCTTCCGTCGGCTGTCCGCTTCGCCATGATCCGGCGCTTATGGGTCGCCGGGCGGCGACGCAAGCGCGGCGGGTCTGGCGGTGCCCGGCGTGATATGGAATGACCGGCGAATGACAAAGCCCGATGCATTCCGGCTCGATCCGGCGAACTATCCCTTCTCGATTCTGATTGGCACACGATACGGCGATCTCGATACCAACGGGCATCTCAACAATGTCGCGATCGCCAGGTATTTCGAGGATGCGCGCGTCCGATTCCAGACCGAGCTGGCGGGCGGGCGGCGGCCGGTCGGCGCGCGCGGTCTCGTGGCGGCGGTGCATATCGATTATCTCGCCGAGGGCTTCTATCCGGCGCCGGTGTTCGTCACCGCGGGCATTGGGACGATCGGTTCGTCGAGCTGGCGGGTGCTCGAAGCGGCCTTTCAGGAGGATCGCCGCATCGCCGTATGCGAGACGGTCTTCGTCCGGCTGCGCGACGGCAAGCCGACGCCGATCGATGACGACTGGCGCGCGCTACTCGAATCGAAGCGGGTCGAAGGGCCGGGCTAATCGTCGGCCCGCTGCGAGGCGAGGTCGGCATAGACGGCGTTGGTCAGACCGGCCCGGAAATCGTTATTCTGCTGCCCGAGGAGCTGGATGTAGCCCGACACGCGAATCGCGTTGCTATGATCGACCCAGGCCGCGGTGCCCGCGGCGCCGCCCCAGCCATAGCTGCCGACGGGCTGGCCGCGATCCTGCCCCGTGATCGCCACCGAGCCGCCCGCACCGAAGCCCGACGGCACATACATGCGCGATTTGTCGACCCCCTCGGGCAGCAGGTCCGACATGCCGAGGCGCGCCGTCTCCTCGCGCATGATCCGCGCATCGCCGATCGCGCCGAGCCCGAGCAGCATCGTCAGGAAGCGGTCATAATCATGCGCGCTCGAGGCGAGCCCGCCGCCCCCGAAGGCGATCGGCGGCGGATCGAGATAGATCGAATCGGCGGGATCGACGACGATGACATTGCCCTGGTAGACAGCGTGGTTGTCGGTCATCCGGCCGGCCCTGGCGGCGGGAACCTGGAAGAAGGTGTCGTTCATGCCCAGCGGCGCGAATATCCGCCGCCGCAGGAACTCCTCGTAACCCATCCCCCCCCGCCTCGACGATCGCCGCCTGCAGCGGGCGCGGCGGCACTATCGAATAGCCGAGCCCGGCGGTATGGGTCAGCAGATGGCGCACGGTGATCGGTCGGGCCGCCGGGCGGGCGTCGAGCGAATTTTCGGGATCGGTCAGCACGCGCGGCGAGGCCCATTCGGGCAGCAGCTCACCGATATCCTGATCGAGCGTCAGGCTGCCGTCATCGACGAGAATCATCGCCGCCATGCCGGTGACCGGCTTGGTCATCGAATAGATGCGCCAGATCGTGTCGGGGCCGAGCGAGTGGCCGCCGGCGAAGGCGCTGGCGCCGCTGATCAGATAGTCCGGCGGCTCGGTGCCGCGGCCGATCGCGGCCATCGCGCCGGGCAGTGGCGTGGTCATCCGGTAGGCCGAGAGGAAGGCCTGGGTGGAAGGCCAGTCGGTCGGCGTCCAGATTTGCGCGGCAGCGCGGGCGCCGGTTCCGGAAGCCAGCATGGCGGCGCCGGCGCCGAGGCTTGCGAGAAAGCGGCGGCGATCGATTCCCACGGTCATCAACGCACCCCCAGTTAGGTTGTTGGTTGCAACTCTCATTGCTCGACCGTGCGGGTTTGGCAAGACGGCCGGCAAATGGCTCCGTGCTCGTGCGGAAGCAGGAGATCAGAGCGGCAGGGCGTGTCGCTGCGGCCCTGGGCTCCTGCCTTCGCAGGAGCACGATGATCTACTTGCGCCGCAGTCTCCGCACCGCCTCGTCCTTGCCGATCAGCGGCAGCAATTTCGCCATTTCGGGGCCGGATTCGCGGCCGGTCAGCGCCTGACGCAGCGGCAGGAACAGCGGCTTGCCCTTGCGGCCGGTCTCTGCCTTGAGCGCGTCGGTCAGCGCGTGCCAGGGATCGGCGCTCCAGTCGATCGCCTCTGCGCTGGCGGCGGCGATATCGAGATAGGCTGCGATTTCGGCATCGACATTGGGCGGCGCCACCGGCCCCTCGACAATGCGCCACCAACCCTCCGCTTCGCCGACCGTGCGAAGATTCGGCCGGATCGCCTCCCAGCCCGCCACATCGATCCCCGCGGGCAGCCGATCGGCGACGGCCTCGTAGGGCAGCTGGTGGACGATCCTGGCGTTGAGCGCTTCGAGCTCGGTCCGGTCGAAGCGCGCCGGGGCGCGGCCGAAACGGTCGAGATCGAAGCTCTCGACCAGCGGAGCGAGCGCGGCGAAGGGCTCGACCGGGTCGGCCGTACCGATCCGCGCCAGCAAGGACGTCACCGCCGACGGTTCGATGCCGGCCTCGCGGAACGCCTCGACGCCGAGCGAGCCCAGCCGCTTGGACAATTTCCCCTCGCTGCCGACGAGCAAGGCCTCATGCGCGAAGGTCGGCGGCGCTTCGCCGAGGGCCTCGAAGATCTGAATCTGCAGCCCGGTATTGGTGACGTGGTCCTCGCCGCGCAGCACATGGGTGATGCCCATCTCGATATCGTCGATCGTGCTCGGCAGCATATAGAGCCAGCTGCCGTCCTCGCGGCGGATCACCGGGTCGGACAGCAAATTCGGGTCAAAATGCTGCGGCCCGCGGATCAGATCGTCCCAGGCGATCGGATGATCGTGATCGAGCCGGAAGCGCCAATGGGGCGTGCGGCCCGCGCGCTCGAAATCGGCGATCTGCCGCTCGGTCAGCGCGAGCGCGGCGCGGTCATAGACCGGCGGCCTGCCGCGGCCGAGCAGCACCTTGCGCTTGAGCTCGAGCTCCTGCGGCGTTTCGTAGCAAGGATAGACGCGACCGGCTTCGCGCAATGCCTCGAAACCGGCCTCGTAATGGTCGAAGCGTTCGGACTGGCGCGCTTCGCCGTCGCGGTCGAGCCCGAGCCAGTCGAGATCGGCGCGGATCGCCTCGACATGGCTCTGGCGCGATCGCTCGGCATCGGTATCGTCGAAGCGCAGCAGGAACCGCCCGCCCCGCGCCCGCGCCAGCAGCCAGTTATGCAGCGCGGTGCGGATATTGCCGACATGCAGCCGACCGGTCGGCGCGGGGGCGAAACGGGTGGTGACGGACATGCCGCAAGCCTCTAGGCCGAAGCCGAACGGGCAACAAGCGTGGATCAGCCTGTTGCGCCCGCCCGGCGAGCCGTCATAAGAGCGTCACCAAGGGGAGCCCGGATTCATGAAACTTCTCGCCGGCAATTCGAACCTGCCGCTCGCCAATGCGATCTCGCAATATCTCGAGATTCCGATCACCGAGGCCAATGTCCGGCGCTTCGCCGACGAGGAGATCTTCGTCGAGATACTCGAAAATGTCCGCGGCGAGGATGTCTTCGTCGTCCAGTCGACGAGCTATCCGGCCAACGACAATCTGATGGAGCTGCTGATCATCGTCGATGCGCTCAAGCGCGCCTCGGCCAAGCGGATCACCGCCGTGCTGCCCTATTTCGGCTATGCCCGGCAGGATCGCAAACCCGGCCCGCGGACGCCGATCTCGGCCAAGCTCGTCGCCAACCTGATCACCACCGCCGGCGCCAACCGCGTGCTGACGATGGATCTCCATGCCGGGCAGATCCAGGGCTTTTTCGATATCCCGACCGACAATCTCTATGCCGCGCCGGTGATGGCCTCGGACATCGCGGCGCGCTTCTCGACCGGCAATGTCACCGTCGTCTCGCCCGATGTCGGCGGCGTGGTGCGCGCCCGCTCGCTGGCCAAGCGGCTCGACAACGCGCCGCTGGCGATCATCGACAAGCGCCGCGAGAAGCCCGGCGAATCGGAAGTCATGAACATCATCGGCAATGTCGAGCAGCGCTTCTGCATCATCGTCGACGATATCGTCGATTCGGCCGGCACTTTGTGCAACGCGGCCGCCGCTATGAAGGAGGCCGGAGCCGAGAATGTCGTCGCCTATTGCACCCATGGCGTGCTCTCGGGCGGCGCGGTGGCGCGGGTCGACGCCTCGGCGATGAAGGAGCTGGTGATCACCGATTCGATCGGCAATCACGAGGCGATCGCCGAGACCGAAAAGATCCGCCACCTGACGATCGCCCCGCTTTTCGCCGAAGCGATCCGCCGCATCGCCGACGAAAGCTCGGTCTCGAGCCTGTTCGATTAGGGCTTTCGCCGAGTCGGATCGCGTCGCCCCGAATTTGGTCGACAACTATTCCCGTCAGGCAGGTACATCGTCATTCCAGCGAAGGCTGGAATCTATCCCATCTGGCGGTTGCGCAAGCGCGGACGCGGGATGGACCCCGGCCTTCGCCGGGGTGACGCAAGGGCGATACTTGTCGTAGGAAGTAATGTCCGGCTTGATTCGGGTTTCAAAATCGCGGGCGACATCGCTTGCGGCCCTGGATGCCGGATCAAGTCCGGCATGACGGGTTTTCGCCCGGGGCGGCGGAGCGCTTAAGTTCCCGCCTGGTTGACGCGAAACGCCCCTGCGATCTCCTAAGTTCGCACCGGGTTGACAGTTGATTGTCGCGGGCAATCTCACCGGCGGGGCCGACGCGACCGGCGCGCGGATCGGAGAGCAGCTATCGACGAAACCAAAGAGCCGGCGGCGCCGCAAGGCGATTCGCTTGCCAAGGCTGACAGACCTTTTCCAACATTTGAAGCAGAATCTTTTCCCGCCCGCCAAAATTCCGGCATTATGTAGCGGACGCACCAAGCGCCTAGTCCCCTTGACCGACCGGGATATGCGCCAGCGCCGCATGAAACACCGCGATCAATGAAGTTGGCGGGACGGGCAAGCGCGAGTCCTTGAATGACGAGTTCCGGTGCCTAGGTACCCCCCACGACTGGAATGTTATTCCACCCGCAAGGCTTGACCTTGCGGGACAATCTGATTCATAAGTTGAGTCCGCAAGCCCGCGCCAACCGAGCGCGGGCGCTTGACTCGCGGGGGATTCGCAATGGCGACCGTCCTTAGACCCTCTCCCTCTATTGAGGCCGAGGGCACAGAATGCTGCGCGCCGCGTTGGACCGACATGGAGGTCGATCCACCGCTCAGCGAGCTGTTTGCACTCGTCAAGGAGCGCTCGTTCCGGACGGGTGACTTCACGCTTGCGTCAGGCAAGAAGAGCAATCTCTATTTCAATATGAAGCCGACTATGATGAATGCCCGAGGAGCCGAACTCACCGCGCGGGCGTTTTTGGACATCATGCGAGAGCTAGACATTGAAATTGTGAGCGGCCTGGAGATGGGGGCCGTCCCCATCATTGGCTCAATGGCTGCACTAAGCTCGGTAGACGAACGCCCGATCATAGCCACTTTTGTACGGAAATCCGCCAAAAAGCACGGCACCAAAGACTTGATCGAAGGTCTTGGACCTGACCAGAGCCTCAGAGGCAGGAACGTTCTCGTTGTGGATGATGTGGCCACTAGCGGCGGCTCGATCCTGACTGCAATTAAAGCCGTCCGGGAAGCGGGCGGAATTGTTGATTATGCCGCTTGTGTCGTGGACCGTGACGAAGGGGCGTCAAAGCTTCTCGCAGGGCACGGCGTTGAACTTAGGGGTGTGCTACATGCCCGCGCCTTCATCGACGGAAACTAGCTACCTCACGGCGGCTCTAAAGAACGTTTCCTCTCCAGAAAGCTTGCGCAGCCTAGCGACCCAATGCCGGGATGCGGCGAAGAAATCTTCGCGGCCCGGCACATTGATATGTGCTCACAGCATACTGTTGCTGCTCGCCGATCGAATCGACGACGGTCTCACTGACGAAGTCTGGGGGCGGATTCGGTTGGTGGCGAAGCGCGTAGGGGAAATGATTTCCGCCGGCGGTAGCGAGCCAAAGGAACTTACCGCCGTTTACTCGGCTTGGACGGGCTTGGACTGCTAAGCCGCCCGCTGCCAATATCCCGCCCACTGACGGCTGTTCTGGCTCGCCATCGCGGCAGCGCCAACCGTCATGGCCTGTATGCCGATATCGACGCGGCGGCGGTTCTCGCGCCATGCCGCCTCGCCAGCGCAGGCATTGAGATAGCGGCCAGCGATATGGGAATGGGTGCCGACATCCACCGAGAAGAAGCTTTCGGCCTGATTGGCAAGCCCCTTCGTCCATGAAAGCGATGCTGTGATTGACGCGATTGACCGCTACGGCGCGTCCGCCGAGGGATCGTAGCTGCCGAAGCTCCAGGCATAGCCTTCGGGATCGAGCGCGCCATAGTCGCGG
>JAIVHR010000040.1 GCA_020200935.1 Sphingomonadales bacterium | reverse complement strand
GGTATAGCGCCCGTTGGTGAAGATCGCCGCATCCTCGGGCATCACCACCGCGGTGCCCGCCGAGCCCTGGAATCCGGTCAGCCAGGCGAGCCGCTGGGCATAGGAACCGACATATTCGCTCATATGCTCGTCGGTCAGCGGCACCACGAAACCAGCCAGCCGGCGCTTCGCCAGCTCCTCGCGCAGGGCCTTCAAACGATCTTCATGGGTGGACATCGGCTTTGCTCTTTCTGCTTTGCGTTTCCCGCTCTACATAGGCCCCGGCGTCGCCCGGCGCCACCATGCAACAGGGGGTGTCATGACGCTTCGTCCCATGCTTTTCGTCGCCGGTCTCGCCGCGCTCGCTTCACCCGCAGCCGCCCAGCAGGAAGCCAATTCCGTGTCCCAGTCCGAAATTCCCGCCCCTCCGGTCGCCGAACAGCGGCCGCACAGCTTCACCATGCACGGGGTGACGGTCGAGGACCCCTATTTCTGGCTCAAGGACCAGAGCTATCCGGTGATCGACGATGAGGATGTGCTCGATTATGTCCGCGCCGAGAACGCCTATTACGAGGCGGTGATGGCGCCGCACCAGGCGCTTTCCGAGACGATCTTCGAGGAGATGAAGGGCCGCATCCCGCAAGAGGATGCGAGCGTGCCGGTCAGGGACGGCGCGTGGGAATATTGGTACGCCTATGACGAGGGCCTGGAATATCGCAAATGGTATCGCCGCCCGGTCGGCGGCGGGCCCGACGAGCTGCTGCTCGACGAAAACGTGCTCGCCGAAGGGCAGGAGCATTTCGATCTCGGCGCGCTCGATGTCAGCCCGGATGGACGGCTCTTCGCCTATTCGACCGATACCGACGGATCGGAACGCTACGTCATGCGCGTCCGCGATATCGCGGCCGGCGAGGATCTCGGCGACGAGATTCCCGAGACCAATGGCGGCGTCGTCTGGGCCGCCGATTCGGGCAGCTTCGTCTACACCCCGGTCAACGAGAACTGGCGCACCCAGGTGGCGATGCACCATATACTCGGCAGCGATCCGGCGGATGACCGCGAAATCCACCGCGAAGAGGACCAGCGCTACCAGCTCGGCATCGACGAGACCCAGTCGGAGCGTTTCCTGCTGATTTCCTCGGGCGACAATGTCACCAACGAGGTGCGGCTGGTGCCCAGGGACGATCTGTCGGCTGAGCCGATCCTCGTCTCGCCGCGGATCGAGAACCGGCAATATTCGGTCGAGGAGCGCGACGGCACACTCTATATCCTGACCAACGACGATCATGTGAATTTCCGGCTCGTCACCGCGCCGGTGGAGACGCCGGGCGACTGGACCGAGCTGCGCGCCGGATCGGATGATTTCTACCTCACCGGCATGACGACATTTGAGGATTTCTACGTCGTCGAAGGCCGCGAGCAGGGGCTCGATCAGCTCGAGATCTGGCGCTATGGCGGCGACGAGCCGACCCGCGTCCCCTTCCCCGAAGCCAGCTATTCGGCCGGGCTCGGCCCGGTTGCCGAATTCGACGTCGACGCGATCCGGGTCGATTATGAATCGATGGTCACGCCGTCCACCGACTATAGCTACGACATCGCCACCGGCACGCTCGAAACGCTCAAGGTGCAGCGGATCCCGTCAGGCTACGATGCCGGCCAATATACGACCGAGCGGCTGATGATCGAAGCGCGCGATGGAACGATGGTCCCGGTCAGCCTCGTCTATCGCCGCGACACCGAGATCGGCCCCGACACGCCGATGCATCTCTACGCCTATGGCGCCTACGGCTATGCGATCCCGCCCAATTTCTCGACGCGGCAGCTGAGCCTGATCGATCGCGGCTTCATCTATGCGATCGCCCATATCCGCGGCGGCGACGATCTCGGCTATCAATGGTATCTCGACGGCAAGCTCGAGCAGCGTACCAACACCTTCAACGATTTCGTCGATGTCGCCAGGGGGCTGACCGCGCGAGGATATTCCTCACCGGGCCGCATAGCGATCTCGGGCCGCTCGGCCGGCGGCGAGCTGATGGGCGCGGTGCTGAACCAGGCGCCCGAGCTTTGGGGGGCGGTGGTTGCCGGCGTGCCCTTCGTCGACGTACTCAACACGATGCTCGACGAAAGCCTGCCGTTGACGCCGGGCGAATGGCCCGAATGGGGCAATCCGATCACCGACCCCGAAGCCTTCACCTACATCCGCAGCTATTCGCCCTACGACAATATCGAGGCGAAGGATTATCCGCCGACCTTGATCACGGCCGGACTCAACGATCCGCGTGTCACCTATTGGGAGCCGGCCAAATTCGCCGCCCGGCTCCGCGCGATGCGGACCGACGACGATCTCACCTTGCTGCGGACCGAGATGGGCGCTGGCCATTCCGGCCAGTCGGGGCGTTTCCAATCGCTGCGGGAATATGCCGAGGAGATGGCTTTCATGCTCTGGCAATTGGGCGTGGAGGAGTAAGGGATCGCTCTCTATTCCCCGTCCCCCTTGCGGGAGAGAAGCTATTGAACCTTATGGCCTCCTTCTCGAACACCGTCACCGCCCGTCCCGAGCACATTGACGAGCTCGGCCATGTCAACAATGCGGTCTGGGTGCAGTGGATCCAGGAGCTCGCCGTTGCGCATTGGAACGCGGTATCCGCGCCGGAGCATGTCGACGCCTATGTCTGGGTCGTCACTCGGCACGAGATCGACTATCTCCGCCCGGCGTTCGAGGGCGAAACGGTGACCGGCACGACATGGATCGAGGAAGGCCCGACCGGCGCGCGCTTCAACCGCTATGCCGAGTTCGCCGGCGAGGACGGCAAGGCGAAGATTCGCGCCCGGACGACCTGGGCGATGATCGACCGGGCAACCGGGCGACCGCTGCGGGTGCCGAAGGAAGTTGCGGCGCCGTTTCTGGAATCATGATGTGCTCCTGCGAAAGCAGGAGCCCAGGGCGGCAAAGCACATCGCCTGCGGACTTGGGTTCCTGCCTGCGCAGGAGCACTAATTCTGCAGCGCCTCGAGCGTTGCGGCGAGCGCCTCCGGGGCGGAGACCAGACCGATATGCGTCGACCCCACTTCGACTGCGCGGTCGCACTCGCCGGGCAGGCCGCGCGCGCAGGCCGCGGCGATCACGCCGTCCCGGCGCGACCAGAGGGCGATCGTCGGCACTTCGGGCTTTTCTTCGGGCGCACAATCGATCGGCGGCGCATCGACCTTGTGACGGGCAATCAGCTCATAGAGCCGCCAGATGCGGTTGGCGCGCGGATCGCCCGAAAAGGGCGCGCCGAGGGTAACGACGCACGACACGAGATCGGGCCGGCATTTGGCGAGCTCGCGCGCCATCACGCCGCCAATACTCCAGCCGATGACGGCTACGGGCTGTCTCGCCTCCTCGGAGATCATCTGCAATCGCCCGAGCAGCCGGGTGAAGCTCGCCGGACGCGCACCCCAATTCATGCCCTGCCCCCAGCCATGGGGAGCGTAGTTGCAGGCCGCCAGCGTCCGTCGCAGCGCCGCCATCGAGGAGTCGGAGGCGAAGAAGCCTGGCACGAGCAGCACTGGCCGGCCGTCGCCGTCATGCCGAGCCGCAAGCGCCGGCATGCCGCCGCGCGATGCTTTCCAGCGGACGACCTCGAAGCCTTCGCGGATCAGATGCCCAAGGCTGGGCCGTGCCGGAAGCGCATCCGGATCGCGATGCGCAAGGCTGGGCCGTGCCGGAAGCGCATCCGGATCGCAGGGCGCGCGCCGCGCCGGTATGTCGAGAACCGTGGCCATAAAACTGCAACATTTCTTGTAGCCGCATAGTTCCTACCGCAAAATGAACGAAGGCTCTGGCCGGACCGTCCGAAATCGGCCTAAAGGCGCGGATGGCCAAGCGGATCGTCATCATCGGCGCCGGGCATAACGGGCTCGTCTGCGGCTTTTATCTCGCCCGGGCGGGGTACCTGGTCACCATCCTCGAAGCGCGCGATGTAATCGGCGGCGCGGCGGTGACCGAGGAGTTTCATCCCGGCTTTCGCAATTCGACCGCGAGCTACACGGTCGGACTGCTCGATCCCGAGGTGATCGCCGCGATGCGGCTCCACGATCACGGCCTGAGGATCGTCGAGCGGCCGGTCGACAATTTCGTCCCCTTCGATGACGAGAGGTATCTGATCATGGGGGGCGGAAACACAGCCGAGCAAGTCGCCAAATTCTCCGCCGCCGACGCCGCCGCCCTATCCGACTATCAGCGCCGGCTCGACGCCGTCGCCGGGCTGCTCCGCCATCTCGCTGCCGAAATCCCGCCCAATGCCGGCGGCGGGCTCACCGACCTCTTCCGCGCCATCCAGCAGGGCCGCGCCACGCTCAAGCTGCCGCTCGAAGCCCAGCGCGACGCGATCGACCTGTTCACCCGCTCGGCGCGCGAATTCCTCGACGGCTTTTTCGAGAGCGACGAGATCAAGGCGGCATTGGGCTTCGACAGCGTCGTCGGCGCCTTTCACAGCCCGGACACGCCGGGATCGGCCTATGTCCTCCTCCATCACGTCTTCGGCGAGGTAAACGGCAAGCCGGGCGCCTGGGGCCATGCGATCGGCGGGATGGGCGCGATCACCCAGGCGATGGCGCGCGCCTGCGAGGGTGCCGGCGTGACGATCCTCACCGACAAACCAATCGCCCGCGTGCTGAGCGACGGCGGTCGAGCCGTGGGCGTCGAGACGGCGGAGGGCGAGACTATCGCCGCCGACATCGTCATCGGCAACGTCCACCCCAAGCGCCTGCTGTTCGACATGGTCGGGCGCGATCGGCTGCCGCACGACGTCGCTCACCGGCTCGAAAGCCATGTCTCGGGCTCGGGCACTTTCCGGATGAATGTCGCGCTTTCCGGCTTGCCGCGCTTCACCTGCCTGCCCGAGCCGGGGTCGCATCTGTCGAGCGGCATCGTCCTCGGCCCGAGCCTCGATTATATGGACCGCGCCTTCCAGGACACCCGCGCACAGGGCTTTTCCCGCGAGCCGATCGTCGAGATGCTGATCCCCTCGACGCTCGACGACAGCCTCGCGCCGAACGGACGGCATGTCGCGAGCCTGTTCTGCCAGCAATTCGATCCGAACGCCGATTGGGATGCCCTCAAACAGCCGGCGATCGACGCGATCCTCGACACGGTCGAGCGGCATGCGCCGGGCTTCCGCGGGCGATGCGCCCGCTGCTCGGCCTCGCCGACCATCGCATGCCGTTGAAGGGCCTCTATCTGTGCGGATCCGGCGCCCATCCGGGCGGCGGCGTGACGGGCCGGCCGGGCCGCAACGCCGCGCGCGCGGTGATTGCCGATACGCGCCGCCGGCCATGGGCCCGGGGCTGAACGGCTTGCGGGCACGATCCTATCGGCTAGGCTCGGACCGAAATGTCGCTTTGAATAGATAAACGCAATCCGAGGAATAAGCATGGACGACACCGGACCGTTGAACATTCTGGTATTCGCGACGGATCAGCACAATGCTCATGCCTTGGGGTGCTATGGAAATCCGGACGTTCAGACACCCAATCTCGACCGGCTGGCCGCAGAAGGCATCGTCTTCGACAACGCGATAACGCCGAGCGGCGCGTGCCGGCCGGCCAAGATGTCCATGCTGACCGGATTGCACGCGCGCACACACGGCCTGTTCGATCAGCAGGAGGACACGCCGGACGTCGCCCATTCGCTCGCGGCTCTTTGCCGGAACGCAGGCTACAAGACCGCCTTCTTCGGCAAGAACCATATGCCCGAAAAGATACGCAAGCTCGGTTTCGATACCGTGGATAGCGGGCCCAAGCCGCTCGAGGAACTGCCATCGCAACAAGACATGGTCGGTCGGTCGCCGTTACCGAATGAAGAGCATTCGGCCGGCGTGGTGGCCGGCGACACGATCAGTTTCATCGAAGAGCACGCCGATCGGCCGTTCTGCGTATTCTCTTCGCATTTCGGCCCCCACCAGCCAATCCGACCGTCGGAGCCCTGGGCAAGCCAATATGATCCGGCAGGGATTTCGCAACCGCCGAACCATCAATATGCGGCCAACCGGATGCCCTCACCGCTCGATTTCGCGACGCGAAAGTGGGCGGGGATATATCCCGAGCCGGCCATAACACTGGCAGCCTATTACGGCCTGATTTCGCAGATCGATTTCAATATCGGTCGGGTGCTCGATCGGCTCGAGGAGCTCGCGCTCATCGATCGCACCGTGATCGTCTTCCTTTCCGATCACGGCGAACTGATGGGCGAGCACGGCACCTGGACCAAGGAAGCCATAGGATACGAGGCCGTCATTCGCGTGCCCTTCATCTGGCGCCTTCCGGGCGCAGAGCGTGGCGGCGAGCGTCGCGCCCAGCTGTCCAACACAATCGACATGATGCCTACCTTGCTCGACCGGCTGGGGCTCCCGCCGGCGCCGGAAGTTCAAGGTCGGTCGCTGTTGCCCGTAATGCGAGATCCACTGCACGAAGGACCGGCCTTCGAGGTGTCGGAGGTCTTCGGTGCGCATCACGGCAAATTCTGTTCGGCCCTCCGCACCGAGAAGTGGAAATATTTTCGCATCGTCAGCGCGACCGATCCGACCGAGGAATTCCTGTTCGATCTCGAGAACGATCCCTGGGAAATGCGGGATCTGTCGACCGAGGCCGACTGCCGGGCCAGCCTCGACCAGTGCCGCGAACAGCTTGATCGCTGGCAACGCGAGACCGGCATGTGCGGACGAACCCGCAAACGGCTCGTTGCGGCGGGACTTGAAGACGCGGAATTGTCCTCCTGACGCCCTTGCCTCGAGCCCATCCGGGGAATGGCCCATTGGTCATCGCCGGACGACGCTTTATAGCGGCGTGAAAATCACAGGATGAAGAAGGCGCAGTTCATGATCGAAGTCGAATGGTGGGAATTCGAGGACTTGGAGACGATGGCCGGCGAGGTTGCCGGCGATATCGGCTTCATCATTGAAAAGGCGATCGAGACCAACGGCAAGGCCGAACTGGCGCTGCCCGGCGGCCAGACGCCGCAGCCGATCCTCGAAAAGCTCGCGACGCGCGATTTCGACTGGAGCAAGGTGCGCGTCTTCCCGACCAACGAGCGGATCGTCGAAGCCGGCAGCGAATATTCGAATTTCGAGATGCTCGAACGGATCCTCGGGCCGACCGGCGCGATGGTCGAGCCGATCCTCGATCATGACCAGCAATGGAGCACCAAGGAAGCCGGGCAGAGCGCCGATGCGCGGCTGGCGGGCTTTTCCTGGCCGGTTGATCTGGTCTGGCTCGGCATCGGCGCGGACGGCTCGACCGCATCGATCTTCCCGGCGCAGATGGACGCGGCGATCGACACGCCCAAGACCCGCCGCGCGGTCGGCGTGACGCCCGATCCGATGCCCGAGGAGGCGCCCGTCGACCGGGTCACCATGACCCGCCCGGCGCTGCTCGATACGCATACGATGATCGTCACCTTGGCGGGAGCGGAGAAGAAGCAGCTGCTCGAAAAGGCGATCGCCGACGGGCCGCTCTCGAACGTCCCGATCGGCCGCGTGCTCGCCGAGGCGATGATTCCGATCGATATTTACTGGAGCGCGCGGACCTAACGAGGGGCACCCGTCATGCCGGTGACGAATGGGGAGCCGAAGGGAGGGGAAATGGTCGACAGCGACGAGGAGACCGACGACCGCCAGCGCGGCTATTGGCGGGCCAACCTTCGCCTGCTCGCGATCCTGCTTTCGATCTGGTTCCTCGTTTCCTTCGGCTGCGGGATCCTGTTCCGCGATTTCCTCGATCAATGGCGGATCGGCGGCTATCCGCTCGGCTTCTGGTTCGCCCAGCAGGGATCGATCTACGTCTTTATCGGGCTGATCGTCGTCTATGTGCGGCGGATGCGGACAATCGAGAAGCGGTACGGGATGGACGGTGAATAGGGCGGCAATGCCAAACCTTCTCCCAAGGGGAGAAGGATTACGGAGCCTTATTGACCCCGGACTTGCTCCGGGGGAATCTAGGCGGAGTTGGATGAGGGGTTTTTTCGTTTCCGAATCGCCTGAACCCCTCACCCAACTCGTTCTAAGCTCGTTCCTCGCTAAGAACTCGATATCCCTCTTCCCACGGGAGAGGGTTTGAATGACCACCCAGGCTCTCATCTACCTCTTCGTCGGCGCTTCGTTCGCGCTGTATATCGGTATCGCGGTCTGGTCGCGCGCCGCCTCGACCTCGGACTTCTACGTCGCCGGCGGGCATGTGAACCCGGTGGTCAACGGCATGGCGACGGCGGCCGACTGGATGAGTGCGGCGAGCTTCATCTCGATGGCCGGGTTGATCGCCTTCCTGGGCTATGACGGCAGTGTCTATCTGATGGGCTGGACCGGCGGCTATGTGCTGCTCGCCCTCCTCCTCGCGCCGTATCTGCGCAAATTCGGCCAGTATACGGTCCCCGATTTCATCGGCACGCGCTATTATTCGAAGGCCGCGCGCGTGGTCGCGGTGATCTGCCTGATCTTTATCAGCTTCACCTATATCGCCGGGCAGATGCGCGGGGTCGGCATCGTCTTTTCGCGCTTCCTCGACGTACCGGTCGATCTCGGCGTGATCGCGGGCATGGGCATCGTCTTCGTCTATGCTGTGATGGGCGGGATGAAGGGGATCACCTATACCCAGGTCGCGCAATATTGCGTGCTGATCTTCGCCTATATGGTGCCGGCCTTCTTCATCAGCTTCCTGATCACCGGCAATCCGGTGCCCCAGCTCGGGCTCGGCAGCGAGGTCGCCGGAAGCGGCCAGTTCGTGCTCGAACGGCTCGATGCGACGCTGACCGATCTCGGCTTCACCGCCTATACCGACGGCACCAAATCGACGATCGATGTCTTCTGCATCACCTTGGCGCTGATGGTCGGGACGGCGGGGCTGCCGCATGTCATCGTTCGCTTCTTCACGGTCCCCAACGCGCGCGCGGCGAGGAAGTCGGCGGGCTGGGCGCTGGTCTTCATCGCCCTGCTCTACACCACCGCGCCCGCGGTCGGCGGTTTCGCGCGGCTGAATTTCGTCGAGACGGTCAACGAGACGCCGTATGCCGAGGCACCAGGTTGGTTCGCCAACTGGGAGACGAACGATCTGATCGCCTTCGCCGACAAGAATGATGACGGTGTCATGCAATATCGTTCGGGGG
>JAIVHR010000210.1 GCA_020200935.1 Sphingomonadales bacterium | reverse complement strand
GCACAGAGAGTTCGGGGTCGGTGGCGGTTTCGGCGGAGGTCTCCGCCATTCGAGCCGCGCAGCCCGGGAAGAACATCAATATCGAAGCGGCGCCGGCCGAAACGATCGCCTCGCGCCGGGTCAGGGTGAGGCGCGACATGTCACTCTCCTTGCGGGGGATCGGTCGACAGGGCGGCAACGGGTTCGACCGCGAGGCAGTTCCCCTCGGCGCCGATGATCCGCATCTTCGCGCCGGCAGGGGCATCGGGGCCGCTCGCCGACCAGACGCCGTCGCCGACCTTCACCCGTCCGTTGCCATGCTCGATCGGATCGACGACGGTCACCGTCTGTCCGATCATCTGGGCGATGCGGGCGTTGAGCAGCGGCGAATCGGAGAGGATCGGATAGACGTCGAGCCAGCGCTTGGCGACATAGACCGACAGCACCGACGCAATCGCGAAGATCAGCAATTGGGCGGTCAGCGGCAGCGGCAGGGCGAAGCCGAGCAGCCCTGTGAAGATCGCCGCGCCGCCCAGGAACATCAGATACATGCCCGGCGCGAGCATCTCGACACAGAGCAGCAGGATGCCGACGATGATCCAGATCGTCTCGCTATTGATCTCCATCAGCTACTCCTGGTCGAAGGGGCGGCGGCGGCGCGGATCGCCGTCGCCGGACGTCCCCGACCTGTCGCCGCCGAGCGCTTCGCGCGCCAACTCGCCGATGCCGCCCAGGGTGCCGATCAGCTGCGTCGCCTCGACCGGGAAGAGGATCGTCTTGGCGTTGGGCGAACGGGCGAACTCGCCGATCGTCTTCACATAATCCTGGGCGATGAAATAGTTGATCGCCTGGGCGTTGCCGCCGGCAATCGCGTCCGACACCATCTGCGTAGCCTTTGCTTCAGCCTGGGCCTCGCGTTCGCGGGCTTCGGCATCCATGAAAGCGGCCTCGCGCCGGCCTTCCGCCTGTAGCACCTGCCCCTGTTTCTGGCCCTCGGCATGCAGAATCTGCGAAGCGCGCGCGCCTTCGGCCTCGAGGATCGAGGCGCGCTTTTCACGCTCGGCCTTCATCTGCCGCGCCATTGCCTCGACGATGTCCATCGGCGGACGGATATCCTTGACCTCGACGCGGGTGATCTTGACGCCCCACGGCGTCGTCGCATCGTCGACCACGGCGAGGAGGCGGGCGTTGATCTCGTCGCGTTTCGACAAAGTCTCGTCGAGATCCATCGATCCCATCACCGTGCGCAGGTTGGTGGTCACCAGGTTAAGGATGGCGTTGTAGAGATCGGAAACTTCGTAGGCCGCCTTGGCCGCGTCGAGCACCGAGAAGAAGACGACCCCGTCGGTCGAGATCATCGCATTGTCCTTGGTGATGATCTCCTGGCCCGGAATGTCGAGCACCTGCTCCATCATGTTCACCTTGCGGCCGACGCGATAGAAAAACGGAACGATGATCTGCAGGCCCGGTTCGGCGGTGCGCGTGTAGCGGCCGAAATGCTCGATGGTGTAGTTATAGCCCTGGCGGACGATCTTGATCGACGCGAAGACGAATATGATCGCCAGCAGCGCCAGAAACCCCACCGCCGAAAAAAGCCCTTCCATCGCCTGTCCTCCCTTGCGCTGAAGACGCCATACTGGCCGCAAACGGGCGGGCTGCCAAGCGCGATGTGCCGATTGCGCCACGCTTGCTTGCCGCCGCGGGGGCTGGCAAGCCGAGCCGATGACCCGATTCGGCGCCGTTGCGTATCTCGCCGCGATTTTTCTCGCGTTCCCCGTCGAGGCCCGGCAGGCGCCGAATGAGGAGGAACTGCGGCGGCATATCGCCTATCTGGCGAGCGATGCGCTCGAAGGCCGCCGGCCCGGGAGCATCGGCGAAGCCCTGTCGGCCGACTATATCGCCCGCCATTTCGCCGAAATCGGGCTCGAACCGGGCTATGCCGAGGGCTATCTCGATCATGTCGAGCTAGTCGACCGGCGGGTCGGCACGATCGCGCTCGACTGGACGCACGACGGCGAGATCATCCGGATCGACGGCGATGATGTGCTGGGCTTCGGCCGCGGCGAGATCGAACGCTTCGAGGATCGTCCGGTCGTCTTTCTCGGTTTCGGCCGCGATCTCGGCGATCCCGATACCACCCCGATCGACCTCCAGGGCACCGTCGTGCTGCTGCTTGCCGACCGTCCGGGGGTCGAACAGGGCGTCGGCGACTACGAAGAACGGCTGCGGCAGCTTGCCGGGCGCGGCGTCGCCGCCGTTATCGGCATTGTCCAGGATGAGCCGGGCTGGGCGGTCGTCGAAGAGACGGCTGGCCGGGGCCGGGCCGGTCTTGCCGAGACTCCGATGGCGCCTGTCGAGCTGATGCTGGCTCCTTCGGCGGGAGCGCGCTTGCTCGAGGCGGCGGGCTATGATTTCGCCCGGCTGGCGCAACGGACTTCGGCCGCCGATTTCGAGCCGGCGCTGCTGCCGATGCGGATGAGCGGCGAGATATCGACCGGCGTCTATCCGCTGACCGGCCACAATGTGCTGGCCAAGCTGCCTGGCAGCGGGGGAGGCGGGGACGCCGTATTGTATCTCGCCCATCACGATCATCTCGGCCTGTGCCGCCCCGAGGGCGCCGCCGACCGGATCTGCAACGGCGCCGTCGACAATGCGAGCGGTGTGGCGCAGCTGATCGAGATCGCCGAGGGCCTCGCCTCCGGCGAACCGCCCGACCGCGACATCTATTTCCTCGCCACCACGGCCGAGGAGCTCGGCCTGTTCGGCGCGCGGGCCTTCGTCGACGCTCCGCCGCTGCCGCTCCGGCATGTCGTCGCCGCGATCAATCTCGACACGGTGGCGACATCGCCGGCCGGATCGCGGCTGACCACCGTCGGCCGCGGGATGACGCCGATCGATCCGGTTATCGCCCTTGTTGCCGCCCAACTCGGCCGCGCGAACTATGAAGGGGAGGAGTTGAACACCTTCGTCGAGCGTCAGGACGGAATGATCCTACTCGATGCCGGGGTTCCCGCGCTGATGGTCGGCGGGATCCGCGGGGTCGCCTTCGAGCGCTTCCTCGTCGGACCCTATCACACGCCCGACGACGAGCTGACGGAGGATACCGACCTCTCGGGCGCGGCCGAAGATGTCGTTTTTCATATCGCGCTCGGGCGCGCGCTGGCCGACCCCGAAAGCTATCGCCCGCCGCCGCGCTAGAAACCGTCCCGCTGGAAACCACCGCGCTTCATCCCTATAGAGCGCGACACCGATTCAGGCGGAAGGATGGCGATGGATATCAGCACCGGTTTGACATTCGACGACGTGCTGTTGCGCCCGGGCGAATCCGACGTGCTGCCGAGCATGGCGGACACGCGCACCCGCCTGACCCGTGAGATCGAACTCAACATTCCGGTCATATCCTCGGCGATGGACACCGTGACCGAGGCCGACATGGCGATCGTCATGGCGCAGATGGGCGGCATGGGCGTGCTCCATCGAAACCTGTCGATCGAGGACCAGACGGCCGCGGTGCGCGCGGTCAAGCGCTTCGAATCGGGGATGGTCGTCAATCCGATCACCATGGCGCCCAACCAGACGCTCGCCGAAGCGCTCGATCTGATGGCGCGGCACAAGATTTCGGGCATTCCGATCACCGAGAAGAACGGCAAGCTCGTCGGCATTCTTACCAACCGCGACGTCCGTTTCGCCGAAAATCCCAAACAGCCGGTCTCCGAGCTGATGACCTCGAAGGAGCTGGTGACGGTCGAGCAGGGCGTCACCCAGGAAGAGGCCAAGCGCCAGCTGCATCAGCGGCGGATCGAGAAACTGCTCGTCGTCGATGAGGATTATCGCTGCGTCGGGCTGATCACCGTCAAGGATATCGAGAAGGCGGTAACCTATCCCAATGCGACCAAGGACGGATCGGGACGGCTCAGCGTCGCCGCCGCCACGACCGTCGGCGATTCGGGCTTCGAACGCACCGAGGCGCTGATCGCGGCCGAATGCGACGTCATCGTCATCGACACCGCCCACGGCCACAACAAGGCGGTGGGCGAGGCGGTCGAGCGGGTCAAGAAGCTCTCCAATTCGGTGCAGGTCGTCGCCGGCAATGTCGCGACCGCCGAGGGCACCAAGGCGCTGATCGATGCCGGCGCCGACGGCATCAAGGTCGGCATCGGTCCCGGTTCGATCTGCACCACGCGGGTGGTCGCCGGGGTCGGCGTGCCGCAGCTCACCGCGATCATGGAATCGGCCGAAGCGGCACGCAAATCGGGCGTTCCGGTGATCGCCGACGGCGGCCTCAGGACGTCGGGCGACATCGCGAAAGCGCTCGCGGCGGGCGCGCATTCGGTGATGATCGGCTCGCTGCTCGCCGGCACCGCCGAAGCGCCCGGCGATTCCTTCCTCTATCAGGGCCGCAGCTACAAGAGCTATCGCGGCATGGGCTCGGTCGGTGCGATGGCGCGCGGCTCGGCCGACCGCTATTTCCAGCAGGATGTCTCCGAACAATTGAAGCTCGTGCCCGAGGGGATCGAGGGACAGGTGCCCTTCAAGGGTCCGGCCAAGGACGTCATCCACCAGCTGGTCGGCGGGGTGAAGGCGGCGATGGGCTATACCGGCGCCCCGACCATCCCCGAGCTGCAGAAGCGCGCGAAATTCCTGCGCATCACCAATGCCGGCTTGCAGGAAAGCCATGTCCACGACGTGGCGATCACCCGCGAGGCGCCGAACTATCCGACACGGTGAGGGGAAGGATAAGGCGAAGCCAATGCAAAGCCCAACCGTCTGCTGACCTCTCGGCCCACACGGAGGCTGGGCTCCTTTCGGGATGACGGGACAGTTCCGCCATGACCCCCGCCGCGCGCCTGCAGGCCGCCATCGAACTCGTCGACGAGATCGCCGCGGCGGCGCGCGGGGGCGGGGCGGCGGCCGACGTGCTGGTCGCGCGCTATTTCAAGACGCGCCGTTATGCCGGTTCGAAGGACAGGCGGGCGATACGCGATCTCGTCTATGACGCGATCCGGCGCTCGGAAAGGGCGCCGGAGAGCGGGCGGCAGGCGCTTTTAGGGCTCGCAGTGGACCGCCCCGAATTGCTGGCGCTGTTCGACGGTTCGTCTTACGGACCGGCGCCGATCGCCGAAGCGGAGCGGGCGCAGCCGGCGCGCGCCATGCCCGAATGGTTGCGCTCGGCTTTTTCGCCGCAACTCGACGCCGCCGACATCGCTAGCC